>NZ_JAKEVJ010000104.1:0-14184 GCF_022398425.1 Shewanella sp. Isolate7
CAAGCTCTCTTAGCCGGGCCATGAGTGATGCATCCATGCCTCCGAATTTAGCCCGCCATTTGTAAAACGTCGCAGAGCTCATGCCATGTTCGCGACACAGTTCTGTAACCGGCGCTCCGGCTTCAGCTTGTTTAAGGATCGACATGATTTGGCTGTCGGTGAATTTTGATGTTTTCATAAAGAATCTCCTGCGCATATGGTACGAGAAAATTCTACTTTTGACGCCAGTTAATTTAAGGGGGGATTACCTTCGAGTGAAACAGTTGTTAGGTGGGAAATTAAGTCTGAGAAACTACAACGCTCAAGTTGGCGAGACTTGCGCTATGATCAAAGCGCTGAACAAGCTTACAGGGCTAGGGAAGGTGCGAATAAGTCCCGTGCTTGCTCTGCGTGTGCTTAAAGTGGATAGATGCTAGGCACAGTTTGCAGCGAATGGCCCTAGTCCTTCGCAAGAACTGTAACGCAGCAAATACCGCTGTAAGCCTCGCCCTGCGGGGCTTTGATAGCAACACCATTTCGGCGTTATTCAACTTCAGCAGGCCTCGGCATGCCCTCAGTTGAATGCCTTGAACTGTCGCTGCTATCAAAGCCAGAGCTGTGCNTGCTTGCTCTGCGTGTGCTTAAAGTGGATAGATGCTAGGCACAGTTTGCAGCGAATGGCCCTAGTCCTTCGCAAGAACTGTAACGCAGCAAATACCGCTGTAAGCCTCGCCCTGCGGGGCTTTGATAGCAACACCATTTCGGCGTTATTCAACTTCAGCAGGCCTCGGCATGCCCTCAGTTGAATGCCTTGAACTGTCGCTGCTATCAAAGCCAGAGCTGTGCGACGACTTGTTCGCACCTTCCCTAATACTGTAACCACGCATACGCATTGTTTCTTGAACACCGATTAGAAACGGGCTTTTTAGACTCATGATTACCTCACTCCTAAGGCGATGTTTATTTATACAGTATTATTTGATATTTCCGAATATTAAGGAAAATAGTGAAATAATTTTGCGCGTTTATACACCTACTAATCCGTATAATTCATTTTTATCAATCAGTTATGTGTTGACCACTACAGTTGCTTAAGCACCTGAATGACTTTCTGGATATGTTCAGGGTCATTTGGGATAGATAAATGTAGGTCGAGAGGATGTAGTACGATGTCGAGTTGTGACTTACCGACATCAACGCCGACATTGATTTCAGTTTGGTTTTTATGGTTGTTCATTATAAGCTTACTCTGCCTTGCTATACGGGCTCGAGGCCCCAATGACTGTTCGAGTTATTGCTAGGAGTTATGCAGCGCTACCCACTTGTTACCGGTCTAACGCCGACATTGATTTCAGTTTGGTTTTTATGGTTGTTCATTATAAGCTTACTCTGCCTTGCTATACGGGCTCGAGGCCCCAATGACTGTTCGAGTTATTGCTAGGAGTTATGCAGCGCTACCCACTTGTTACCGGTCTCTCGTAAGAGGAGCCGCCATTCAATCGAGCTACTGCATAAAGACCCTCAACGGCCATTGAGGGTGGGCCTCCAATTTACCCTAAAATGGAACGGGATTAACCATACAAGCATTTAAGGCAAGGTTTTAAGGTTTTCGGATGCAGTGCTAAAAAGGTGTCTGTTCGAGTCGTTTAAGGCGCATTTAGTTAATTGAGGGGAGAGGGCGCAAGCTGTTGGCTCGCTGTAGAGTGAGAAGAGAGCAGTTTGTCAAAGCTTGCCTGCTAGCTGTGTGTGAGCTGACTTAAAACAAGTTTTGGCTGGGCGACGCGAGACAGCGCCAGACTCGGTTTGGAGTCTGTCGCTGTCGGTGGATTTTACGCTAAGGCTTGGCTTATGAGCGCTTCTTCCACAGCATGACGCCGGCGACGATGATCACCAAGGCGATGATGGGGAGTAGGTCGTTAAGGTGGTGGAACAGACCTATGCCATTGTGTCCTGGGTGTGCCCAAGCCGCTGCAGGAAGAAGGCTAGCGAGTAGTAGTGAGGCTTTTTTCATTGTAATACTCCATATATGTTTGGTTTTATTCATCGGTTTCTAGCTCTAGTTGCATCAGCAGCAATTCTTCCCCTTCGATGATGCGGGTCTCATAGCTGTGACAACTAGGACAAATGACACTTCGTTCTTTAATGGTATGAGTGCTTTGGCAAGCCTGGCACTCGAGCACCAATTCTTGATGTAGAATCTCCAGTTCCGCCTCTCTGGCGCGTCCCTCCAGCTTGAAGGTTTCAAACGCCGTCGCCAGTAGGGCGGGTTCGACGCCGCTTAGGACGCCGATTTTTATCACCACCTTAGTGATCCTGCTCGCCTGATTGGCGATGGCGTGCTGTTCACACTGTTCCAGCAGGGCGGTGACAATCGAATACTCGTGCATTAACAGATCCTTGGCAGTAGTTCACCCTGGGGTAGGTCGAGGTAGCGGCTGCTGCCCCATGGGGTCTTGAGCACCACTTTACCCGGATAAGTCTCTTCCACATGACCTATGATGGCCGCCTCTTGGCAGTGGCCGTAACGCTTGATGATCTCCAGTGCACCCTCGGCAATCTCACCCGGTACCGCCAGGATGAAGGTGCCTTCGTTGGCTAGATCATGAGGCTCGAAGCCATAGAGCTCGCATAGGCCTTTGACCTCGTCGCAAACCGGGATCTTGCTCTCTTCGACACTGATCCCCACCTCGGAGGCGCTGGCCCATTCGTTGAGTACCGCTGCCAGGCCGCCACGGGTGGCGTCGCGCATGGCATGTACCTCTATGTTGCAGGCGATCAGCTGCTCGACCACGGGCCAGAGGTTGGCGCAGTCGCTGACCAGCTCTGATTCCAGCGAGAGCCCCTCACGGGCCATCAGGATGGCGGCGCCGTGACGGCCGATGTCGCCAGAGACCAGTATGGCATCGCCGGGACGCAGGTTTTTCACCGAGATCTGTGGCTTCAACACGCGGCCTACGCCAGAGGTGTTGATAAACAGGCCATCGGCGCAGCCCTTAGGCACTACCTTGGTATCGCCGCAGACGATGCGGGTGCCGCTCTTGTGCAGCTCCTCGGCCATGCTATCGACGATGGTTTTCAGATCCTTGATGGCAAAGCCTTCTTCTATGATGAAGCTGCAGCTCAGATACTGAGGTTCGGCGCCCATCATGGCGAGATCGTTGACCGTCCCGGCAATGGCGAGCTTGCCTATGTTGCCACCGGCAAAAAACAGCGGCGAGACGGTGAAGGAGTCTGTGGTAAAGGCGGCCTGACCCTCGAAGTGGAGCAGGGCGGCGTCTTCTTCACTCGCCAGGATAGGGTTGTTGAAGGCCTTGAAGAAGATCGACTTGATCAGACGATTCATCTCCTTGCCGCCACCGCCGTGACTGAGTTGTACGGTTTTTTCATTATCGGCCATGATTAGACTCCGTTATAGCGGTAATAGGCGTTGCAGGCGCCTTCCGAGCTGACCATGCAGCTACCGAGCGGCGTTTCCGGGGTGCAGCCGCGGCCGAAGACCTTACAGTCTTTGGGCTTGGCGATACCCCTGAGGATGTCGCCACACTGGCAGGCCTTGTGATCGTCGATATCGGGTACGTTCAGCTTCTCACGGTAGATCACCTCGGCGTCGCGGTGGGCAAACTCTGGCTTTAGCATCAGGGCGGACTCGCCCAGCGGCCCCAAACCGCGCCAACGGAAATGCGGCCTGATGGTGAGGTATTGATCCACCTTCTGCTGGGCATGGACATTGCCTTCCTCGCTGACGGCGCGGCTATATTGCACGTCTAACTCGGCGACGCCATCGACCTTCTGCTTGACGATGCGCAGGATAGATTCCATCACATCCACGGGCTCAAACCCAGATACCACTACGGGTGTGCCGTATTGGGTCACGGCCGGGCGATAGAGCTTGGCCCCCGAGATCACGCTCACGTGAGCCGGGCCGATAAAGGCATTCACCTTGGCCTGGGGATCGGCCATCACGGCGTCGATGGCCGGCGGCACCAGCACGTGGTTGATATGAAACAGCAGGTTATCTATCCCTTGCTGCTCGGCCTGTTCGATCAGCACCGCCGTCATGGGCGTCGAGGTCTCGAAACCTATGGCGAAGAAGATCACCTGCTTGCCTGGGTTTTCCTTGGCGATGGTCAGGGCATCCAGCGGGTCGTAGAGGGGGCGAATATCGCAGCCCTTGGCGCGAAACTCCGCCAGGCTGCCGTTGGAGCCGGGCACGCGGATCATGTCCCCCAGGGTCACCAAAATCACGTCTGGCTGTGAGGCCAGGATGGCGGCGTGGTCGATGCGCTCTTTGGGCATAACACACACGGGGCAGCCGGGCCCATGCACAAATTCGATATTATCTGGCAGAAGCTGGTTGAGGCCATATTTCATGATGGTGTGGGTATGACCGCCGCACACCTCCATGATGTAGATGTTGCCGTCGTGCTTGGCGGCGTGCAGGGCGATCTCCTTGGCCAAATTGTGTATGGTCTCGGGATCTCTAAAGCCCTGATATAGCTGCTTGAGCGCTATCATGACTGGGCCTCCTGCTCATTCATCTTTTCGACGATCTCCTGATACAGGGCCAGGCTCTGTTCGGCGTCGGCCTTATCTATCTTGTTCATTACGAAGCCAATATGGATAAGCACATAGTCGTCGAGTGCCAGCGGCTCATTCATCAGGTGGCTGCTGACCTTACGCTTGACCCCCAGGGTCTCGACGGTGACCGCCTGCTCGTCGGGATGCAGTGCCACAATTCTCGATGGTATAGACAAACACATGATTAAACGCTCCTGTGGCTATTGAGCCATTCCACTACGGCGCGCATGCTGTCGCCATCTTTGATGGAGGTGGTGATCACCTGGGCGTCAGGGTTGAGACGTTTGACCTGGGCCCTGGCTTCTTCGACGCTAAAGTCGAAGTGTTGCAGCAGATCTGCCTTAGTGATCAGTACAAGGTCGGCCTTGCGGAACATTACCGGGTATTTCTCAATCTTGTCGTCGCCCTCGGGGACGGAGACCAGCACTATGTTGTAATGGGTGCCCACATCGTAGGAGGCGGGGCAGACCAGGTTGCCGACGTTTTCCACGAAGCAGATATCCAGCGGGGCCAGATCCACGTGATGCAGGGCGTCGTGCACCATGAAGGCGTCGAGGTGACAGGCCGAGCCGGTCTGGATCTGAAAGGCGGGGATCCCCTTGGCGGTGAGACGGTCGGCGTCACGGGAGGTCTCTAAGTCACCTTCGACCACGCCATAGTTTAGGTCTGTGTACTCTTTGAGGTGTTCAAGCAGTGTGGTCTTGCCGCTGCCTGGGCTGCTCATCAGGTTGAAGGCGGTGATATTGTGGGCCTCGAAATGGGCACGGTTATGGGCCGCTTCGTGGTCGTTCTTGTCGAGGATCTTATGGATGACAGACAGGGTCTTTTTATCATTGAGCTGAGGATTGCTACGAACCGTGCCGTGGTCGTGATGATGGGAATGACCGTGTGCGTGGCTATGATCATGCTCATGGCTGTGATCGTGGCTGTGATCATGGTGGTGATCATGCTCATGGCTGTGATCTCGGGTAATAGAGCAGCCGCAGTCTTTACACATAATGAACTCCATAAATCTAAGGCGTTTATGCCATTTTGCGCTAGGGACCCGGCGACTTCATTGACCCGGGTCAGTTTTAGGCAAAGTCCTGTTAATCAAATTGGCTCAAACCGTTAGCGGAATGCGTTTTCCGTCGACGTTTGCGCCTCTTTATCTTGGTGAATGGCGTACCAGAGTTGCCCCAGGGCAATGCCGCCATCGTTAACCGGTACCTGATGTGAATCCAGCACCTTAATCTTAGCCATGCTCAATCGTTTACGTGTCTCGCTGAGCAGATAGCGGTTTTGAAATACGCCGCCGCAAAGCGCCACGCTCAGGGCGCTATGTTTACGCGCGCAGTCGGTCACCGCCTGTGCCAAGGCGTTCATGAAGGCGCGGGCGATAAGGCTTATGCCATCGGGCTTGTCCTGCCAATGCTGCAAGGCATTCACCATCTGCTCCCACAGGGATGCCAGCTGCCAGACCCCATCCTCTTCGGTCAGGCTAAAGACAATGCCTGATCTGCTGAGCTGCACCGCGCTGATCTCGTTGGCCTTGGCCTCAATCAACATGCCGGCTTGGCCTTCAAACTGGGTGGTTTGCATCAGGTTCAGCAGGCAGGCGGTGGCGTCGAACAAACGGCCGATGGAGCTGGTCATCTGGGTGGCGACGCCTTTGTGCCACAGGGTATGCAGGTTGCCGATAAGGCTCGTGGGTAACTCGCTGAGCGCCTTGAGTGGCAGGTTTTTAAGCGTTTCAGGCGAGTAGCGCTCAAACAGCAACGCCAGCATGATACGGCGAGGGTCTTTAATGGCCTGCTCGCCGCCGATCAGCGCCATGGGGCTAAGATGGGCGACGCGCTGATAACCGGACACATCGGCGATCATGGCTTCGCCGCCCCAGAGCTGGCGCTCCTCGCCGAGGCCCGTGCCGTCGAAGCTAAAGCCCAGCACCTTATCGCTAGTCTGGTTGACGGCCATGACGCTCAGGATGTGGGCATAGTGGTGCTGCACCTGAGTACAGGGGATGCCTAGTGCGTCCTTCTGCGCTAGCGCCCAGACTGTCGAGGCGTAGTCGGGATGTTTGTCGCTCACCAGATGTTTGGCACTGAACTGGTACAGACGCTTAAAGGTCGCCAGGGTGTCGATAAAATATTGCTCCGCCTCCAGGCTGAAGAGATCGCCGATATGGGGGCTGAGCACCAGGTTATGATCAAACCCGAAGGCGATGCTGTTTTTCTGCTGGGCGCCCACCGCCAAGGTTTCCTGAGGCACGGCCTGTGGCAGCGCCAGGGTCAGCGGCGCATAACCGCGCGCCAGACGAATGACCTGTAGCTTGTCATCCACCATCTGCACCACGCTGTCGTCGCAGCCGTTGAGGATCTCGCGGTTGTGATCCAGCACGGCATCGACCACCTCGCCAAGCAGCGCGAAGATATCCTCTGCGTGTGTGATGATGGGCTCACCGCTGCGGTTAGCACTGGTGGCCACCAAGGGGCGGTTGAGCCTAGTGAGTAGCAGCTGGTGTAAGGGCGTATAAGGCAGAAACAGCCCGAGTCGGTCGATGCCGGGGGCCACTGCCGGGCTGAGCAGATCGCAGCTGGGCGATTTTTGCAGCAGGGTGATGGGCCGCTCGGCGCTTTGCAGCAGTTGCCACTCGGCGTCACTGCCCGTCGCCAGCTTCTGGGCCATCTCAACTGAGGCGCACATCACGGCAAAGGGCTTGGCCGGGCGCTGTTTGCGTCTGCGTAGTCGCTGCACCGCTTCATCATTGGTGGCATCGCACACCAGATGAAAACCGCCCAGTCCCTTGATAGCCAGGGTCTTGCCCTGGGCAAGTAGTTCTACCGCCAGATCCAGTGCGTCGTTTCTTTCTGCCAGCGGCATTTGCCCTGCGTCTAACAGACGCAGTTGCGGGCCGCAATCTGGGCAGCTTACCGGCTGGGCGTGGTAGCGCCTGTCCAGCGGGTCTTGATAGGCCGCGGCGCAGGCATCGCACATGGCAAATTCGGCCATGGTGGTGTTGGGCCTGTCGTAGGGCAGGGCGCGGATCAGCGTGTATCTGGGGCCGCAGTTAGTGCAGTTGGTAAAGGGGTACTGGTAGTGGCGGTTGCTGGGGTCCATGATCTCATCGAGACACGCCTGACAACTGCTCTTGTCGCTCGATACCGCCACCACAGCCTTGGCGTCGGCCTGGCTGTGGGTGATTTCGAAGCTGTCACAGGCCTGTAGCGGGATCTCGGTCTGGCTTAGGCTGTCGATGCGCGCCAAAGGCGGTGGTGTTTCGTTAAGCGCCTCGACGAAAGCCTCGATGGCCTGGGCTGTGCCCTGCAGCTCCACGGTGACGCCCTTGCTGTGGTTGAAGGTCAGGCCCAGCAGGCCAAGCTCGGTGGCCCAGCGGTAAACGAAGGGGCGAAAACCAACCCCCTGGACGATACCTGTGATGTCCAGCCTGACTCGCTTGGTCGCCTCGATGGACGCTTGCAGCTTGGCAGACATGCTATAGCCTACGTTTCTTCAGCATTAGGGCACCGATAGCATGGTTGTTGCCATCAATTTCCAACTGCTGGTTGTGTTTGAGGGGGAAGTTTTTGCCTACACGTAGCGCGACGCGCTGACACAATACCGGGTTAGCCCATTCGCTACCGGCCAGAGCCACCGACTTGACCCCAAGGTTAAGATCCAGGTGTTCAATCCAGTTGGCCAGGTAGTCGGCGAAGGAGTCGTGCATGCCAAAGGCGAGTTTCTGGCTGTCCCTGTCGTCGGCCAGACGGAAGCTGATCAGCGTCCCCAGCGTCTTACACCAGTTGAGGCTGCGATAGGCCTCGCCGCGGGTAAGCGGATAGTCGATGCGCGGCGAGTTGCTGCCTCTATGGGCCTGGGCGGCGGCCATCAGGGCGTCGTTGAGATCGCCTACACTCAGGGAGCGGCTCTCGAGGCCCAAGATCACCGCACCAACGGCCCAGAGGGCGCTCAGGCTATGGCGTTCGGCGGGAAGTTTCAGGTCCAGCAGCCTTAGGTAGTCCTCGGGATAACGCTGCTTAAACTTCTCCAGCACCTTGCGCTGTGGGCTCTGCTCCAGCTGATGATAGATGTCGTAACCAGTCTCGGGCAGCTCGGGCAGGGCGAAGAAACGCTCGGCCTCGCATTTACCGTCCAGGGTGTAGATGTGCCCGCCATGATCGCGGCTGAGATAGATGATGGCGCTGTGCTTACCTAAGCCGTGTTCGAGATTGACGCTGTGCAGGGCGCACAGTGCCAGCTCGTCATCACTCAGGGTACTCGGCGTCATTGCGCCGCGGCGCGTCTTCACATCGCTGCCTTGCTCAAGTAAGTAATGACCACCCTGTTTGTCGCTGTGGCTGGCGTAGTAACTCGTGTCTTTACCGTTGAGCAGCACATCGTCATGTAGCGGCTGCTTGGGTGAGTCGATGCGCAGGCTTTTTGGCGAGCAGTTGTAGATCTCGGCCCACTGGCCGTCGATATAGGCTAGCGCCTCACACTGGGCGGGATCATTCAGGTAGACCCAATCTGTGCCATGCTGGCGTAGGTGCTCGGCCAGGATCACCAGCAGGCGGTTGTAGGCAAAGCAGAGATCGTACAAGGGCTGCTTGAGTTTTGGATGATCTTTGATGGGCCGTACGCAGATGAGGGGTTTCTCTATGCTCGACAGTGCCAGCACCTGAGGATCGCTGAGGTGGAACTGGGCATTTAAGGTGTTGGGATTACAGATCAGCAGGCGAGGGCGCGCCGGGCCGTCAATAGGGCTAAGGCTTAGATGAATGTCGCCTGCCAGCTTGAGCTCGCCCTGGGTGAGCAGGCGCTGATACATGGCCTGAATATCGCCTGCGGTGAGGCCGCGATACGCCTCATGGATGCGCTGCTCGCCGTGGCAGCAGTCGCAGCCGAGAGCCAGTTGGCCAAATGCGGCTGCCTGATTGTCGCCAAAGTGGGGCGCGCACTGCTGGCAAAACTCCTGAGTTAATGGCTGGGTTGCCAAGGGCTCGGTACTGCCGCTTGGCGCATCGACCAGGGCGATGCGCGAATCGGTGAGCCAGACTGAGATGAGAAAGTCCTGGGCTATCTCATCGGCCAGGGTTTCCAGCTCGCTCTGTTTGCCCTCGGCCTCGATAAAATAGGCGCCGCCCTGGTAGCCGATATGGATGTTTAGTTCACCATAATTTAGGTATCGGTTACATAAATGCGCGTAAAGCGGCACCTGCCGTGAGCAGGTAAATTCAAATTTGATTGTCTTCATCTAGGGTTACACCGCGCTTATAAGAATCTGGAATGAGCGTTTCTATAGCCAAGTCGTTGATGCGTTCGATCTCGAATCCGAGGGACTTGAAATGGGTGAGTATTGTCGTTTCCATCAGGGGAACGGCGGCGGCGACACTCGGGGTGAGTCCCAGTGTCATAGGTTCGAGTACGGTTGGCGTACAGCCAAGTACGAAGGTTTTCGGTCTGTCTCCGACCATCTCCATCATGGTCAATGTTTGTAACATCTCCACCTCATGTGCGCTTCCTTGCCAATCGATTTCACTGGGAGCCTTGTCGAAATCGAAAAAATAGACCTCTCCTGGGCCGACGCCGTGGGCGTTGACCGTATCTACCACCACAAGATAGTCGTATTTACAGATAATGGGAATTAGCCCTTGGGCTAAGGTGCCACCATCCATCACATCGAGTCGATGCGACGGATGGCTAAAGCGATAGTTTTCTTGCAGGTAATTGACAAAATGTACGCCGATCCCTTCATCGGCGTACAGCACATTACCAATACCGAGTAACAGTATTTTCATGGCGCCCTTATTTAGTGTTTCTTAGGATGGTAGTCATAGCCAGAGACGATGGAATCTACCGAATTATGTTTAAATCTGATGCCGGTCCAAACCGCCATATAGACGTGGATCACCACAAAGATAATAAACACCCAAGTAAAGTAATGGTGCCAGATCCGCACCTGGGCCAGGCCACCCATGGCGCTGGTTACCCAGGCTGCCATGTCAGCTAACATGCCGCCAAGGCCAAGATGATAGACGTTGGCGTAAAGTGCCAGACCAGTGATGCAGATCAGCACTGCAATCACAGACACGGCAAAGTAGGTGACAAACTGCAAGGGGCCATACACGCCTTTCTTGTCCAGGTGTCCCATCCAAAGATAGGACTTGAGCTGCACTATCCAGCTGTTGACGCTGGTGACGTCCTTGAAGGATCGCCGCTCAATGTCACTCTTACTGAAGAAGAACAGGTAGGCCCTGGCAATTGTGATGGCACACAGCACGAAGCCGAAGATCAGGTGAGCAAATCTTACCCACCCCTGTACCAACACATCCGTGCTGCTCGGCGCCACCAAAAACGGCCAGGCAATATAGAAGCCTGTTATGACAAGAACCAGTATGGAGAGCGCTCGCAACCAGTGAAAAATCCTGATCGCGGCGCTGAAGATAAAGGCTCTCTCATAGGGTACATTGGTTGTAGCCATGAGTTGCTCCTTAGTTATTGCCGTTTGGGTCGATACGGAACTCACCCAAGTCTTGACCCTTATAGTCCATCACATGTACCGAACAGGCCATACATGGGTCGAACGAGTGAATGATACGTATCACTTCCAGTGGTTTAGTCGGATCTTCCAGCTTGAGGCCTAACAGCGATGCTTCATAGGGACCGACCTTACCGGCTGCATCGACTGGGCCCGCGTTCCAAGTGGTGGGCACCACTGCCTGATAGTTCTCAACCAAGCCATTCTTGATGCGGATCCAGTGACTGAGCATGCCGCGTGGCGCCTCGATCATGGCGTGACCCACATACTCTTTATTGGGATCTATCTCTGGTAGTACATAGGTAGACTCGTCAACTAACAGGTTGTTAATCAGCGCGTCAAAGGTCTTGAGACCCTCTTCGGCTACAATCACTGTCTGCAGCATGCGCGCCGCGGTGCGACCAAGAGTGGTAAACAGGGCTTCAACCGGTAGGCCGGTGACTTCAAGCAGACCATTGACCGCATCGACGACGACTTTGTTGCCGCGAGCATAGCTGACCAGTAGGCTAGAGAGTGGCCCCACCTCTACCGGCTCGCCTTGGTAGCGAGGCGACTTCACCCAGCTGTACTTGCCGTCGCCATCAAGGGTTGGCAGCTTGCCATAGACGGTGTCGCGCTCCACAAAGCCAGTGTAATTAGGCACTGTGGTGCCGTCATAAGGATGTTGTGGTTCGTTGGCGTCATACCAAGCGTGGCTTACGTCTTCTTTAATCAGATCTGGGTTGATGTCGGTGACATTGGCTAGATCGCCATTCATTATAACGCCCTGATCGAACATATATTGGCCATCGGCTAATACGAAGTCGTTGGTGGCTAGGAAGTTCTTCACATTGACGCCGCCCAGCACGCTAGGCTCGCCGCCAAAGGCTTCGGCAGCCATGACGATATCCGCCTTATAGGCGCGATGGATAAAGTCGGTCACTATGGCATGCTTCTGTTTCCACTCCTGCAGACGGGCAGGGCTTAACATGTCACGTACCGAGGTGACACCACCGACCACCAGTGACTGAGGATGCGGCTGCTTACCACCGAAGATGGCCAGCATCTCGGCAGCGACACGCTGTACTTCAAGTGCCTTGAGGTAGTGAGACAGGGCAATTAGGTTTTGCTCAGGGGTGAACTTATAGGTGCCATTGCCCCAGTAGGCGTTGGCGAATGGGCCAAGTTTACCGGTTTCCACAAAGCCTTTGACGCGCTCTTGTACCGCACGTAGTTCACCTTCACCCGCAGCGATTGGCTTGTCGGTATACTTCAGGGCGACTTGTGCTGCTGCGGCAGGATCGGCACTTAGTGCAGAGACCACATCTACCCAATCCAGCCCGTGGAGGTGGTAGAAATGGACTATATGGTCGTGCATATAGAGCGAAGTCTGCATGAGCGAGCGCAGGTATTTAGCGTTTAGCGGGATCTTCACCCCTAAGGCGTTCTCAACAGCCTCGGTACCACAGCGATAGTGCGAATAGGTACAGACACCACAGATACGTTGTACGATAAGGCCCACGTCCATCGGCGTGCGGCCCTTGAGGATCACCTCAATACCGCGCCATAGGGTGGAGGAAGACCAGGCTTTTTGAATAACATTATTTTCGTCGACTTCGACCTCGATACGCAGATGGCCTTCGATACGAGTGATAGGGTCGATAACTACACGTTTGCTCATTGAATTAGTCCTCCTTCGAATTGGCAAATACGCTGGCAACAGCGTGAGCGCCGATACCTACAGCTGTGGCACCCAAGATCACTGCGCCGACGGTATCGGCCGTTGCGTCCAGTCCATGAAGGAGCTGTCTGCCAAGGGGTTTTTCAAAGTCGGCCATGTCGTCCCAGAAGTTAGGCTCAGAGCAGCCCATACATCCGTGACCGGCAAGAACTGGCCAACTGGTGTGGTGATTGAACCTTTCTGTGGGGCAGTTGTTATAGGTATAAGGCCCTTTACATCCCACTTTGTAGAGGCAGTAGCCCTCTTTCGCACCTTCATCGCCAAACTGCTCGACAAATTCGCCGGCATCGAAGCGACCGCGACGTTCACAGTTATCGTGTACACGTGCGCCATAGGCCCACTTAGGACGATTAAACATATCCAGCGCAGGCAGTTTGCCGAACATGATGAAGTACATAAGGGTACCGACAATGTTCTTCTCGCTCGGTGGACAGCCACCTAGGTTAACCACAGTCTTGTTGACCACTTTGTCGACCCCTTTAGCCCCAGTCGGATTCGGTGCAGCAGCCTGAACGCCACCGAATGAGGCGCAAGTGCCCACAGAGACGATGGCGGCAGCGCCTTCGGCAGCGTGGTGGATGATCTCAAGGCCAGTGTGACCCTTACAGCCAACGGTGAGGAAGGCACCGTTGTTGGCCGTGGGGATAGCCCCTTCGACGGCCAGCAGGTAGTTACCCTTGTAGGCTTCCAGTGCGTGTTCCAGGTTCTCTTCTGCCTGCCAACCTGCAGCAGCCATCAGGGTTTCATGGTATTCCAATGAAACATGATCAAAGATCAGCGAGTCGAGGTTAGGGGTATCGGCACGAACCAGAGATTCTGAGCAGCCGGTACATTCGGCCATGTGCAACCAGATCAGTGGCACCCGGTCGGCCAGCTCGGCGGCTTCGGCGACTAAGGTGCTAAAGGGGAGCGGTAACGCCAACATGGCGGTGACGGCAGCGCTCCATTTCATAAAGTCTCGACGGCTAATGCCATGCTCTTCCATCTTGTCTTGCAATGTCTGAGCATGACGAGGCGCCAAGCGACGTAACTCTTCGAGGCGTGCTTGGCCTTGTTGATATAAGGCGGCATGTGTGTCCATGGTTAACCCTTTGTTTTCATTTTGATGCGAAAATGTAGTGGCACGATTCAGTAACTTAGTTTATGCCTCAAATTCGGCGCGATTGTTGATGTATGTCAACATTTGTAAACCTTGTGATTAACAAGGGCTTTTAAGCTTGCCGTGATATGAGCTGGATCAAGTTTATTTAAAAACATGGGTCAAAATGTCCCAGTATGGCGGGTAAGACTGATCGGCTTCAAACTTTACTTCTGCTGTTCAACTATTTATTTTATTTGCTTATAAATAAAATTGGCCAAATCTTCGGCTTTTTAGGCCAACCTTATATAC
>NZ_JAKEVJ010000105.1:0-12932 GCF_022398425.1 Shewanella sp. Isolate7
CACAGCTCTGGCTTTGATAGCAGCGACAGTTCAAGGCATTCAACTGAGGGCATGCCGAGGCCTGCTGAAGTTGAATAACGCCGAAATGGTGTTGCTATCAAAGCCCCGCAGGGCGAGGCTTACAGCGGTATTTGCTGCGTTACAGTTCTTGCGAAGGACTAGGGCCATTCGCTGCAAACTGTGCCTTGCATCTATCCACTTTAAGCACACGCAGAGCAAGCACGGGACTTATTCGCACCTTCCTTAGATCTCCACCTGACGCTCGGCCGCCTCGCAAGCCGCCGCGGTGAAGAGCACGTCGGTCGAGCTGTTAAGCGCCGTCTCCGCCGAGTCTTGGATCACCCCTATGATGAAGCCCACGGCCACCACTTGCATGGCAACATCGTTAGAGATACCAAACAGGCTACAGGCCAGCGGAATAAGCAGCAGCGAGCCACCGGCCACGCCTGAGGCGCCACAGGCAGATACCGCCGCCACAACGCTCAGCAAGATAGCGGTCAGGATATCGACCTGGATCCCTTCGGTATGCACGGCCGCCAGGGTCAACACGGTAATAGTGATCGCCGCGCCCGCCATGTTGATGGTCGCGCCCAGTGGGATAGACACTGAGTAGGTGTCTTCATGCAGGTCGAGCTTCTCACACAGGGCCATGTTGACCGGAATATTTGCCGCGCTCGAGCGGGTAAAGAAGGCGGTCACGCCGCTCTCTCTTAAACAGGTTAATACCAGAGGATAAGGGTTGCGGCGGATCTTAAACCAGACGATAAGCGGGTTGATCACCAGGGCGATGATCAACATGGAGCCCAGGAGCACCGCAAGCAGCTTGGCATAGCCGGCAATCGCCTCGAAGCCGGTTGCCGCGAAGGTGTTAGCCACCAGGCCGAAGATACCGATAGGCGCCAGACGGATCACGAAGCGCACCATCTGCGATACCCCATGGCTCACATCGGCAAATACCGTCTTGGTGTTCTCTGAGGCGTGATGCAGGGCGATGCCCAGGCCTATACCCCAGGCCAGGATGCCGATGTAGTTACCCGTCATCAGGGCATTGACCGGATTATCCACCACCTTGAAGAGCAAGGTATTGAGTACCTCACCAATTCCCTCCGGTGGCGTCGCGCCTTGGGCGCCGCTTACCAGCACCAGAGTGGTTGGAAAGAGGAAGCTCATAGTCACAGCAGTAATGGCCGCCGCAAAGGTGCCAAAGAGATAGAGCACTATGATAGGTCGCATATTGGTCTTGGTGTTTTTCTTCTGATTGGCAATCGAGGCCGCCACCAGAATAAACACCAAAATAGGCGCGATCGCCTTTAACGCGCCGACAAACAGATCCCCTAAGAAGGCAACACTCCCTGCCGAGGAAGGTGAAAAACTCGCCAGGGCAACCCCGGCAATGATCCCCAAGATAATTTGCAGCACTAAGCTGCCATCTGCCAACTTGGCAAATAAGGAACGATTTTGATTCATTGATTGACCTATCATTATAATTAATTGAATTTAACCTTTGCTCATCGCCTTCAACGTTCGCTGAGCAGAACAGCTTTCTTTATGGTATTTATCGTCTCTCGTTACGATACCGCTTGGCCACTGCGGCCTAAAAGTACCAGGGATGAGAGTAAAAGCTGACGTCAAACACAGGATCCGGCCCAAGGTTAAACTTCCTTCATCCTGTGTTTTATAGAAACTCCCCCGTCTTGTCTAGCAAACCGCTCGATTTCGCTTTAGTTATTACCCACTAGCATCATAAAGATAACAAAAATCTAATTTTTAACTCGCCTGATGCCGCTTGGCGCCCCTGAGCATGGCCTCGATCAACTCGTGGGCATCGAACTTGGTCAGCGCCTCGTTGGCGCCCACCTGATGGGCCTGACTCACGCTGATCTCACTGGAGAGTGAGGTATGCAGTATGATGTAGGCGTCGGCCAAGGCAGGTGTGTTCTTCACCTCGAACGCCAGCTCATAGCCGTCGAGTCCCGGCATCTCGATGTCGCTCACCAGGAGATCCACGGGTCTTCCCTCCTTCGCGGCCTCCTCCATGATGGAAAGCGCTTCCCGACCGTCCGAGGTAACCAGATAGGGAATATTGATGCTGTCCAGCGCGTCACTGAGCTGCTTGCGTGCCACCATGGAATCGTCCACCAGCAGGATATTGAGCGGTTTTAAGATCTCCCGCTGCACATCTGTCAGTATTGCCCGGGTGCTTTCAGGACTGGTGGGGAATATCTTCGACAGCAAGAGCTCCACATCCAGCAGCTGCACCAGCTTGTCATCGACCCGGGTCACCCCGGTCAGGAAGGCATTCTTACCCAGGTTATCCGGCGGCGACTCGATATCACGCCAGTTGCACTCGATGATCTTATCTATGCTGCGCACCAGAAAGCCCATCACCATGCGCTGGCAGTCTGTGATGATGATATAGGCGTTAGCGAACTCCTGCTCTGTGATAGGCGCATAGCCCACGGCCGCGGCCATGTCGATGATGGGAATGGTGTGCCCCCTCACCGTCGCGGCGCCCAAAATAGCGGGATGAGACTGAGGGATGGCGCTGAGTTTAGAGAAAGGAACCAGTTCACGGATCTTGAGCGTGCCGAGGGCAAACAACTGAGTATGGGACAAGCGGAACAATAATAGGCCTTGAGATTGGCTCGCCTTACTTTTCATATTCTTACCGACACATAAATGCTTAATTAGCGATAAGTTTAACCCTAGCATAGCCAGATTAAATTGACGATGCTCATGCCCCGATAAATTACCCCTACAATTGTGACTCTATGGGCAGCAAACCGATAAAGTCGGCCATGAAACGCCGCCAGAAGCTGGCATCAGGGTCGGCATAATAAACTTTACCGTTTAAATCATCATGCCAGATCAACTCTCCCCGTTGCAGCCCTAAGCGATAGCTGCTGCGCTTGAGGGACGCCTCGATCTCATCCACCATCTCTCCGGCAAACCTGGGCTGGTCGACAATCAGCCCCATCTCGGTGTTGATCCAAGCCGATCTAGGGTCGAAATTAAAGGAGCCGACAAACACTGAGCTTCTGTCGAGCACAAAGGTCTTGGCATGCAGGCTGGTGCGCGAGCTGCCCTTCCAGGCGCTGGGACGGTTATTGATATCCACCTTCACCTCATACAGGGCGATACCATTTTCCAGCAGACGCTCACGATAGGCCTTGTAGCCGGCATGCACCGCCAACACGTCTGTGGCCGCCAGGCTGTTGGTGACTATGGTGATCTTAATGCCCTGTTTGGCCGCCTCAATTAAGGCCTGACAACCGCCTTCGGTGGGCACAAAATAGGGCGAAACGATCAGTGCCTCCTCGCGGGCCCTGGCCAGAAACTGGCTTAAGTCGGTTAGCAACCACTCCTGCTTATCCTGTCTGCTCGCCTTCTGTGGCGGGTCATAGAGCAGCTGGGCGTCGCCCCAATACCAATCAAGCCCCTTGCCAGTGATCTGTTTTAACAGCTCGCTCAACTCCAGACGATTGAGATACTCGTCATTGAGGAAGTTCTGTTTGTTTTTAGCCATAGTCTTGGCCGCCGCTTGATACATCTCACTGGTTGCCGGCGGCACCAGGTTGATCACGCTCTCCACCTGTTCACTGTTCCAGTAACGGTCGAATTGTTCGGACACCTCATCGACCACATCGCCTATGGTGAGCAGATCGAAGTCCCCAAAATCCACATCATCATTCTTGGAGAAATACTCATTCCCTATGTTGCGTCCGCCCACTATGGTGATCTGATTATCCACCGTGAGGGATTTGTTGTGCATTCTATGGTTGAGGCGGGAAAACCCGGTCAACATGGCAAAACTACGAAAGGTGCGCTCATAGGAGGGATTAAAGAGGCGGATCTCGATATTGGGGTGGCTGGCCAGCAATATCAGGCCATCGTCTAGGGTCTTAGTGGTGAGGTCGTCTAACAATACCCTCACCCGCACGCCACGATCGGCGGCGTCTATCAAGTGCCAAATAAGCAGCCGGCCGGTTTCGTCGTCGTGGTAGATATAATATTGCAGATCTATGCTTTGGCTCGCCGCATCCACTATAGCCAAACGCGCCACGAATGCATCGACACCGGAGGAAAGCGGCAGTATGCCCGTCTGGTTAGGGTGCGCCTTTAGGTCATCGGCGAGATAACGATATAGCCTAGAATCTGTCGGCGCCGCCAGTTTATGACTGGGCGTAAGTGTTTGCGGCGGGGGCAGACTGCTACAGGCCGACACCAATGTCCAGGCCATCAGCATCAATGTCATACGCATTAAGGCTGTGCGCATTAAGGCTGTGCACATCCGTTTTTGACTTACCTCAGAGAAGTTTATCACTTAGGCTAACACCATGAATTTATGGGCCTAGGGCCTAACATAGGCGTTAGGCTTACTCCTGTAAAGCGTACAAGACGTCGTAGACAAATTGATCCCAGCCCTCGGCGCTGAAGGCGATATCTCGCACCGCCCTCACCTGGCTGACCGCATGTAGCGGCGCGGCGCCATTCTCCATCAGATAATAGGCCATCAAGAGCCCGGTTCTGTCTTTGCCTGAGCGGCAGTGAATCATCACAGGCAGGCCATCGGCCTCACACTGGCGAATGAAGGCCAGCGCCTTGGGCAGCTGGGCCACACAGTGTGCCTCATCCCCCTCCATAGGCGGGATGTTGCCCGACAGCGGAATACAGGCGTAGCGTAAATCTAGCCGTGCCATCTCATCGGGCTCGCAGAGATCGCCGCCATTGACCGACAGTATGGCACCGACCCCTTGCCCCTTGAGTTCACTTAGCTCCCAGGGCACCAGGTTGGGGCCACAACGACCGGCGATCTGGCCTTCGACTAACCAAAAAAGCTGCTGCATCTCTCTTCCACTCTGTTAGTTGAACACCCTACTATGAGGGACGCTTCCAGATCCCGTCATTGATCTTGGGTAACTTTTTACGCTTTTTCTTGCCCGTGCCCTCGGGTTTGGCCATCGGCTTCGCCTGACGTGATGGGCAATCGGCCGGCGCCTCAGCATCGGCCTCGAAGCCTGGATACTGCTCCCTTGGCAGACGTAACTTGTTCTTCTTCTCTATCACCTTGAAGTGATGATACTCGTCGTGGCTGATAAGCGAGATCGCCTCACCACTCTCGCCCGCGCGGCCGCTGCGACCGATACGATGCAGATAATCGGCGGGGCTTCTTGGTAACTCAAAGTTGATCACCACGGGTAGCTTGTCGATGTCGATACCGCGCGCCGCGATGTCGGTAGCGATCAGCACTGTGATCTCACCGCTCTTGAATCCTTCGAGCACTCGGCTTCTGGCGCCCTGCGCCTTGTCACCATGGAACACCTGAGCAGTGATGCCGCGCTTCTCCAGCTTCTGCGCCAGGTGATCGCAACTGCGCTTGGCGCTGGCAAACACCAGTACCTGACGCCACTGACGCACCTTGATAAGCTCCGCCAGCAGGGCCGTCTTGTTACTGCGATTGACGGTATAGACGCGCTGGGCGATATCGGCGCTCTGCGCCTGCTGCAGTTGAATCTCCACGGGATCGTTCAGCAGCTTGGCCGTGAGGCTCAGCACCTCTTCGGGAAAGGTCGCCGAAAACAGCAAAGTCTGTTTCTGAGTGGGTAATAGTTTGAGGATCTCACCAAGCTCCTCGGTGAAGCCCAGGTTCAACATGCGATCGGCTTCATCGAGCACCAGCACCTTGAGTTGAGAGAGCGTAACGGCATTGCAGCCAAGCAGATCCAGTAGACGACCCGGCGTCGCCACCAGTATATCGGCGCCGCCTCGCAGGGCCAGCATCTGACTATTGACCGAGACACCACCGAAGACGGCGACAACCTTAGCTCTGGGTGCCAGTTCGGCGCCATAGCTGGTAAAGCTATCAGCAACCTGCTGGGCAAGCTCGCGGGTCGGCACCAGCACTAAGGCGCCGATATGATTGCCGCCAGAGGCTCTCTGGCCCACCAGTTTCTGCAACAGCGGCAAGGCGAAGGCGGCGGTCTTACCCGAGCCCGTCTTGGCACCGGCCAACAGATCGCGACCGGCTAATATCGCGGGGATTGCCTCGGCCTGAATCGGCGTCGCCTGCTGATAACCAAGATGATGTAGCCTGGCTTGTAACGCCTTAACCAGGTTTAACTGATTAAAATCAGTGGTCGACAGTGGCAGGTCCGATGGCGCAGTCGGTTTCGAAGCAGATGGAGCCTGATCAGATGGTGTCATTAAATTTAGCTACCCGTAAAAAATAGAGCCGCGCATTGTACCTAAATTCACGGGTAAACACCTCATCTTTCGCTACTCTCTTACCTCAAGACTCTTGCCTCGAGAATCTTGCCTTAAGACTCTTACCTTAAGAGATAGGACCTAGGTTTTATTCTGCGTCTGCCTAGGGCCTGTTTATCTTTCGCGTTCATTTTTGCAGCATTCTGTATCGCTTTTATACAAGGCAGAGCGATTGTAATGTGGTGTGCTACATCAATGAGCGATAACGCAGTAGAAAAATGATACAGACGCTGCCCGCAGGGTTCGTCTTGAGCACGTTCAACTCTTTGTTACTCGGCTTTTATATAGAATAACTATACTTCAAGCCTCATGCCGCGATTTGAACGTGCTCAATTAGAACAAAATTTGTTCTCAAAAGGTCAACAGGCCCTAGCAACCCACAGCCTTAGCCTCCAAGGCCAGTAGTTGCTGCTTAATCGTCAGGCCATAGGCATAGCCTGTCAGCGCCCCATCCTTGCCTATGATGCGATGACAGGGAATGATGATGGCGATTCGGTTGGCGCCGTTGGCGCTGCCCACCGCCCGCACCGCCTTGGGATTATCTATCGCACTAGCGATATCCGAATAGCTTGCCGCATCGCCAAAGGGGTGAGCGAGCAGCGCCTGCCATACCTGATGCTGAAACGCTGTTCCTACTGGCGCCAGGTCCACATTAAAGGCGGTAAGCTGACCGGCGAAATAGGCGGCTAACTCATCCTCAGCCTGCTCTAGGTGCGCCTGAGCCCTAATCTGCGCTTCCTGGTCACATTCAATTAGCGTCACCTGCCGCGCGGTAAAATCATCATCTTGCCCGGGCAGAAAGCTCAGGTGCGACAGACCAAACTGATTGGCCGCCAGACGCACCTTCCCCAGGGGAGTCGTTATGATGCGCTCGGCGAGCGCCTGATAGCCGCTTAACCCAGCGTCCCGATTTAAGGGAATATACTTAGCCTCTAAGCTCATCTGATTCATTTTTACTTCCTTAATCAATATTGAGGTTTATCGCTGACGCTTTTGCTCACTGCTGATTCCAGAGCTGCAGGGTGAGATAGCTGCCCCATGGGGCAACCTGCTGCAACACCTCTTGGCTAAGCCCTTGATAGTATGCCTGCGCCCGTTTTTTGGCCGCCTTAGGATCTTCGTCTTCAGCAGGCTCACCATCATGACTGTACGGCTCGGGCGATAGGTTCGCCAGCAGTTGCTGTTTGACCACGAGGTCCCCAACGAGTAGCACATCCGGCAGGCTCTGCCCGCGCAGGCGCACATAATCCAGCGTCCAGGGGCCGATCCCCTTTATTTGCAGCCAGTCGTCTATGTTTGCCTCAGGGTTGGCCACCACAAAACGTGCCAGCGCCCGAATCGCTTCTTTTCGTATCCCGGGCATCTTAAGCCCTTCCAGGCTGGCGTCCATTAACGCCTCGGGGCTTGGAAACAGGCGCACCTTTCGCTCGTTTAGGCTGATCGTCTCGCCATAATCGGCCACCAGTTGCCCCAGGAGCTTGATGGCCTGAGTGACGCTCACCTGCTGCCCCAAAATGGCACGACAGGCGGCCTCGAATGGCGACCAGACACCGGGCAGACGTATGCCCGGCGAGACTCGAGGCAAGGCCTGCCCCAATTGCTGCAGCTTGTCGCCTATGGTCAGCATGTCGGCGTCGAGATCCAGGATGCGACGAATATGGCTGATGATCCCCTTTAGCTGACCAAGAGTGTCAGCCTCTGCGAGGTGAATCGTGACGTGAAAACAGGCCTCTCGCTCGCTATGAACCGCACAAAAATAGCCCTTGGCGTGACCAGCATTATCGCGGCTATTCTCACTCTCACGGCCACTATTACGGCCACGACCACTGCCGAGCTCAAAGCTTCGGCCATAGCTGTGTTCATCCAGCCACTCCATCTCGGGCACGGCGCGCTGGGCAAAGAAACTGCGCAGGTGGTGCCAGTCATAGGGAGGGCGATAGGCAAGCTTGAGTGTCAGCCCCTGCATCGGCAGCTGTGACTCACCCGATGCCTTGCGGATCTCGCTCGGGGTCAATTGCAACTGCTCACGGAAAACCTCGTTGAAGCGCCTCACGCTGTTAAAACCGGCGGCGAAGGCCACCTGAGTGATCGGCATCTTGGTTTGATGCAACAGCTGCTTGGCAAACATCAACTGTTGATACAAGGCATATTGCTTGGGTGAAGTTCCCAGGCTGTCGTGAAACAACTGGCGCAGATATCGCTCGCTGATCCCGAGGCGGTCGGCAAGCCCTGTCATAGGGATCGCCTGGGGGCCACTCAAGACTCCGGCATCGATCAGGCTCATGGCACGATTCAGGCTGGTCTGCTTGCCAAGCCAGGGGTTAGAGCCCGGCGCACTGTCGGGACGACAACGCAGACAAGGTCTCAGGCCCGCCTGGGCCGCCGACAGGGCATCGTCGAAATACCTGACATTGGCCTCCTTGGCAGGCACAGCCGGACAGATAGGACGACAATAGATGCCGGTGGAGAAGACACCGACAAAGAAGAGACCGTCGAACCTTGCATCCCGGGAGAGACGCGCGATGCGATACTGCTCCGCCTTGGGATGCTGGCCCCCAGGGAACTTAGTATTGTGCGCCTCGGCACTTATCTTACCTTGTTGCTGACTCACTAACAGATGACTCGATTTCGATTGATAAGGCCACTCTAATGCAGCACGAGTTAGGATACTAGCGGAAAAAGGCACTCATGGTGAGATGAGATCTCGGCGCAACAATTCATCGCACTCGGCTGGCGCCTGCTATATGATGAGTGACAAGGATCACACCTAGCGACAAAATCCAGTAAGCACATTCAATAAGTACATCCAATAAGGCTAATTTTTTATAAGGACTTAAATGTTTAAGCGTTTCGAATCATGGGTTTCCGCCCTCCCCGACCAAGAAGCGGTGCAGCCGCCGCGCGGGATCTACCAATTTTGCAGGCATTACACACGCGGCTTCGAACTGCCGCTGGCCTTGATGTCGATACTGACCGCGCTATTAGCCATTCTCGAAGTCTCGCTGTTCGCCTTCATGGGCGACCTGGTGGATCTACTCGCCAGCCACAGCCCGGAGACACTATTTGCCGAGCAGGGTGACAAGCTATTGATGATGGCGCTCCTGGTGCTTGTGGTGATCCCTGCGCTGGTATTGTTGCACGCCCTGGTGATCTACCAGGGACTCTTGGGTAACTACCCTATGTCGATCCGCTGGCTCGCCCACCGATATCTGCTTAAACAGAGCATCTCCTTCTATCAAAACGATTTTGCCGGGCGTATCGCAACCAAGGTGATGCAGACCTCGCTGGCGGTGCGCGAAACGGTCACTAAGCTGCTGGATGTCCTGGTCTATATTCTGGTCTACTTCCTCTCCATGCTGGTGATCATCGCCGACGCCGACCTGCGTCTCATGCTGCCCATGCTGGCCTGGCTGATGCTCTATGTGGGGCTGCAATGCTACTACCTGCCTAAGTTAAAGCGAGTCTCTACCGAACAGGCCGATGCCCGCTCAACCATGACGGGGCGTATCGTCGACAGCTACACCAACATCGCCACGGTGAAACTCTTTTCTCACACCCAGAAAGAGGCCCAATATGCCAAGGAGAGCATGACGGGTTTCCTCGATACCGTGTATCGCCAGATGCGTCTGGTGACGGGGATCAACGTTAGCGTGCAGGTGATTAATTACTTACTCGCCTTCACAGTCGCCGCCGTCTCCATCTGGCTGTGGCGCGACAATGCCATCACCATAGGTGCCATCGCGGTCGCGGTCAGCCTGTCCCTCAGACTCAACGGCATGTCGCAATGGATCATGTGGGAGATAAGCTCACTGTTTGAAAACATAGGTACAGTAGCCGACGGCATGAATACCCTGTCACGCCCCACCAGCGTGCAAGACAGCGACAATGCCAGCCAGCTGACCGTCTCCCAAGGTGAGATCGCCTTCAATAGCGTTAGTTTCCACTATGGCGAGGCCAGCGGCGTCATCGAAGATCTCGACCTTAAGATCAAGCCAGGCGAAAAGGTGGGGCTGGTTGGACGCTCGGGCGCCGGCAAGTCCACCCTGGTTAACCTCTTGATGCGCTTTCACGACGTGGAGCAAGGCAGCATCACCATAGATGGGCAAAACATTCGCGAGGTGGCACAAGACTCCCTGCGGGCCAACATAGGCATGGTGACTCAGGATACTTCCCTGCTGCATCGCTCCATCCGCGACAACATACGTTACGGCAAACCGGATGCAAGCGAGGAAGAGCTGGAAGATGCCATCCGTCAGGCACAGGCCTTCGATTTTATTCAAGGACTTAGCGATCCCGAAGGCAATCATGGCTTGGATGCCCAGGTAGGCGAGCGAGGAGTGAAGTTGTCGGGCGGTCAACGTCAGCGTATCGCCATCGCCCGCGTGCTGTTGAAGAACGCCCCCATCCTCTTGTTGGACGAGGCCACATCGGCACTGGATTCGGAGATCGAGGCCGCCATTCAGGAGAGTCTCTATCAGTTGATGGAAGGCAAGACGGTGATCGCCATCGCCCACCGCCTGTCGACCATTGCCGCCATGGACAGGTTGATCGTATTGGATCAAGGCAAGATCGTCGAGCAAGGCACACATCAGCAGCTGATCAAACAGGGCGGGATCTACGCTCAGCTCTGGGCCCATCAGACCGGTGGTTTCCTCGGCATCGAGTAGCCCTAGTTACCGAGTCATATCCATCATCGACAGGCATCGCCGCGTTTAGCGCGTGGTGCCTGTCGATCTCCTGCTTAAATTTTAAACCTTAGCTCTTAAGCGTGAGTCTAGAGCCTCCACTTTTACTCTCAGCGACTCTTTCACTTAGCCGGAAACCAGGCAGGTTCGGTAAAGACCCAGTCATTGTCTTTTACCAGCGTGTGACAGCTGATGCAGACCTGCATGCCGCCCTCAAAGGGTGTCTGATCCTCGCCAACCCAACGTGCCCAGCCCCAGCCATAAGTATCAGCATACTTTACCGAGTCTTTAAACATAAACTCGGCATGGACGAAGGCCTTTGGTCCTATCGCCTGCGGCCAGTGGCTCAATTCACCAGCCTTCCAAACCACCTTGGCCAAGATGGCACCATCGGGCCAAGGCGAGTGCTTACCACTGCTCGCGGCACTGATGGCGATCTCGTTACCCAGGATCGCCCGCACCGTGTTGTTATCGGTGCGATGGGAGACAGCGATACTCGACCAGGTTTGCCAGCCTTGAGGATAGGCTATCTTATGGGACGGCAAAGGTGTGGTTTCCTCAGCGTAACTCACTGATGAAAATGCTAATAACAGCAGTAAAAGAAATGTCTTCATTGTCTGACTCACTCTGTTGCTCAAATGCACTGATGGTTAGTCTGTCAGTGTAGACGCAATAGATACGCTTTGCCGGAGCCAGTGGTTTATACCAATCACAGTAAATATGTGAGCAGAAATAGCGCAGGAAAAACGCTTGAGAACAAAGCAGTTTTTTTAGATAAGCACTTGTTCTACAATTAAAAATACCAATACAGTTATCGAGCGTTTTAACAAGCTAGAATGATTAATTATTTATTACGATTGGTATTAGGGAAGGTGCGAACAAGTCGTCGCACAGCTCTGGCTTTGATAGCAGCGACAGTTCAAGGCATTCAACTGAGGGCATGCCGAGGCCTGCTGAAGTTGAATAACGCCGAAATGGTGTTGCTATCAAAGCCCCGCAGGGCGAGGCTTACTGCGGTATTTGCTGCGTTACAGTTCTTGCGAAGGACTAGGGCCATTCGCTGCAAACTGTGCCTTGCATCTATCCACTTTAAGCACACGCAGANACAGCTCTGGCTTTGATAGCAGCGACAGTTCAAGGCATTCAACTGAGGGCATGCCGAGGCCTGCTGAAGTTGAATAACGCCGAAATGGTGTTGCTATCAAAGCCCCGCAGGGCGAGGCTTACTGCGGTATTTGCTGCGTTACAGTTCTTGCGAAGGACTAGGGCCATTCGCTGCAAACTGTGCCTTGCATCTATCCACTTTAAGCACACGCAGAGCAAGCACGGGACTTATTCGCACCTTCCTTAGTATTGGTAGCAAACAGATAGAAGCAAGATAGAGATAAATAACAGATGAAAAAAAACCACCCTATTGGGTGGTTTTTTCCGCGTAACTAAACGCTTATTTGGTGGAGCCTAGCGGGATCGAACCGCTGACCTCAACACTGCCAGTGTTGCGCTCTCCCAGCTGAGCTAAGGCCCCGAAACTGATTGTGACTATACAGTAAAACCTGAATAAACACAACGTCTTATTTCAAAATTTATCAAAATAAGTTGTGGTATCCCATAGGGGATTCGAACCCCTGTTACCGCCGTGAAAGGGCGGTGTCCTAGGCCTCTAGACGAATGGGACACTGTTGATACGTTATACTCCGTATCGAGTGAATACTCGTTGAAGCCAGTAGGCTATTGCTTCAACGCTATCGAATCGTCAACTTATGCAGTCAACCACTCAARAAAGTGGTATCCCATAGGGGATTCGAACCCCTGTTACCGCCGTGAAAGGGCGGTGTCCTAGGCCTCTAGACGAATGGGACACTGTTGATACGTTATACTCCGTATCGAGTGAATACTCGTTGAAGCCAGTAGGCTATTGCTTCAACGCTATCGAATCGTCAACTTATGCAGTCAACCACTCAAGAAAGTGGTATCCCATAGGGG
>NZ_JAKEVJ010000106.1:0-11918 GCF_022398425.1 Shewanella sp. Isolate7
AAAGTGTGTTTTGAGAACTCAATTATTTTCGCAATAACCTCTCGGTTATTACTATCAGCTTTCCAAATTTTTAAAGAACAAGCATCGCCGCTCGGACGTGCCACTCGCTCTAACAAGAACAAGTTATCTGTGTGAACACTCAAAAGGTACACGGATGTACCGAATGTCGAAAATGCAGGAGCATTTTTCGACCAAGTATYAAATCATCGTATAGGTAAGGAGGTGATCCAGCCCCAGGTTCCCCTAGGGCTACCTTGTTACGACTTCACCCCAGTCATGAACCACACCGTGGTAAACGCCCTCCCGAAGGTTAAGCTATCTACTTCTGGTGCAGCCCACTCCCATGGTGTGACGGGCGGTGTGTACAAGGCCCGGGAACGTATTCACCGTAGCATTCTGATCTACGATTACTAGCGATTCCGACTTCATGGAGTCGAGTTGCAGACTCCAATCCGGACTACGACCGGCTTTGTGAGATTAGCTCCACCTCGCGGCTTCGCAACCCTCTGTACCGACCATTGTAGCACGTGTGTAGCCCTACTCGTAAGGGCCATGATGACTTGACGTCGTCCCCACCTTCCTCCGGTTTATCACCGGCAGTCTCCCTAAAGTTCCCGGCATGACCCGCTGGCAAGTAAGGATAAGGGTTGCGCTCGTTGCGGGACTTAACCCAACATTTCACAACACGAGCTGACGACAGCCATGCAGCACCTGTCTCAGAGTTCCCGAAGGCACCAATYCATCTCTGRAAAGTTCTCTGGATGTCAAGAGTAGGTAAGGTTCTTCGCGTTGCATCGAATTAAACCACATGCTCCACCGCTTGTGCGGGCCCCCGTCAATTCATTTGAGTTTTAACCTTGCGGCCGTACTCCCCAGGCGGTCTACTTAATGCGTTAGCTTGAGAACCCAGTGTTCAAGACACCAAATTCCGAGTAGACATCGTTTACGGCGTGGACTACCAGGGTATCTAATCCTGTTTGCTCCCCACGCTTTCGTACCTGAGCGTCAGTCTTTGTCCAGGGGGCCGCCTTCGCCACCGGTATTCCTTCAGATCTCTACGCATTTCACCGCTACACCTGAAATTCTACCCCCCTCTACAAGACTCTAGTTGACCAGTTCGAAATGCAGTTCCCAGGTTAAGCCCGGGGCTTTCACATCTCGCTTAATCAACCGCCTGCGTACGCTTTACGCCCAGTAATTCCGATTAACGCTTGCACCCCTCGTATTACCGCGGCTGCTGGCACGAAGTTAGCCGGTGCTTCTTCTGCGAGTAACGTCACAGCTAACGGGTATTAACCGTTAACCTTTCCTCCTCGCTGAAAGTGCTTTACAACCCGAAGGCCTTCTTCACACACGCGGCATGGCTGCATCAGGCTTGCGCCCATTGTGCAATATTCCCCACTGCTGCCTCCCGTAGGAGTCTGGGCCGTGTCTCAGTCCCAGTGTGGCTGATCATCCTCTCAGAACAGCTAGGGATCGTCGCCTAGGTGAGCCATTACCTCACCTACTAGCTAATCCCACCTAGGTACATCCAATCGCGAAAGGCCCGAAGGTCCCCTTCTTTCCCCCGTAGGGCGTATGCGGTATTAGCAGTCGTTTCCAACTGTTATCCCCCTCGACTGGGCAGTTCCCTAGGCATTACTCACCCGTCCGCCGCTCGTCATCTTCAAAAGCAAGCTTTTGAAATGTTACCGCTCGACTTGCATGTGTTAGGCCTGCCGCCAGCGTTCAATCTGAGCCATGATCAAACTCTTCAATTAAAAGTTTTTCTGCTCCACTCTTTATTCAAAAGGAAGCGACTCAATGAATTCTGATTCATTGCTATGGACTCTCACTATCTCTAGTAAAGAATTGCATTGAGATTTAAATCGTTTTTGATTAACTCAATACCTGTGAGTGTCCACACAGATTTCTTGTTTTATCTTGTTAAAGAACGTTCGCCTCATACTGGAGTCCAGCGGGCTAGGGCTGCGTATTCTACGCTTCTCCCTGTCGGCGTCAAGCGCTTTTTTCAAAAGATTTTTAAGTGGTTAATTACTGCGCTATCGCGCTGTAACCACCGGCTTAGAAACTTGAACCGCTTGTTACCTTGACTCGACCAGCTTGCCTACTCGCTTCGCTAAGTAGCGCCGTTTGCCGTGTCAGTGGGAGCGCATTATAGGGAGCCAAATCTTTTGTGCAAGGGCTTTTTATAAAAAAAAGATCGCATGCCGTTCTTTTAGGCAATAGCGATCTTTTTCGTTTAAATTACGGACAAAAGTGCCGTCTTTTACGGTTTTTTGACCTCTGACGCAATAAAACTCTCGATCAATTTCACCGCCTTATCATCATCCCAATCAACAAAAGTTCTGACGAAGGCGATCAACTCGCCCTGTTGATTGAGAATAAAGGTCGCCGGAATCGTATCTAGAGGGAAGACCTCACCCAGCTGCTGCTGAGGATCATAGTAGGTCTCGAACTTATCCATACCCAGAGAGGCCAAGAAGGGTTCGACCTTCTCCTTGCCGTTCATATCGATCGAAATCGGCAGGACGCGAAACTGTTTAGGATCGAACTTGCCTTTGAAGCGATCGATAGCCGGCAGCTCACGCACACATGGGGGACACCAGGTGGCCCACATGTTCACCATCACCACCTGGCCACGATACTGGCTAAAGTCGATCGACTTACCCTGGGCATCTTTAAATGGCACAGGCTCGATCGGATAGGCCTTTGGCAGCACGTTGATTAGATCGACACTCGACTGCACCTCACCGCCCTGCTTCTTTTGCATACCGGGATAGGCATGCACACTGGCGGCGTATCCGCCTAAGGCAAGGGTTGCCGATAGCAACGCCGTGGCTAACTTTGACTTCATTTATCGTCTCGCTTGAGCAATCTATCCAACTCGGCTTGCTCTTCGGCGCTGATCTCCTGGTCGACGGCATTGCTGATACGCTGCTGTCTAACGAAGATAAAGCCGATCACTAAGCCCACCAGCAATAAGGCAATTGGACCTAACCATAGTATGTAAGTCTTGGCTTCCATACGTGGCTTATAGAGTACGAACTCACCGTAACGGCTAGTCATGAACTCGATGATCTCATCGTCACCCTTACCGGCATCGACCATTTGATAAACTTCGAGACGCAGATCTTGCGCCACTGGCGAGTTGGAATCGATCAGGTTCTGGTTTTGACACTGAGGACAACGCAGCGAGTGAGCCAGTTCCAGCGCTCGCTTCTGGTTATCTACCGACTTAAACTCATAAGTATCCACCGGGGTGGCCATCACAGCGCCAACCAGGGAGAAAGATAACAGTAATGCGGTAATAAACCCGACTAAGGTCTTCATTAAGATGCTCCCTCAGCTTTAGCCTGTGCCTGTAACTCTTGAATCATAGGATAGAGTGTCTCTTTCCAGACACGCATATCGATAGGACCGGCATAACGGAAACGAATGATACCGTTATGGTCCACCAGATAACTCTCGGGGGCACCGTAAACACCGAGATCCAGACCTAAACGTCCGTCGTGGTCGAAGATGTTCTTGGTATAAGGATCCCCTTCGCGGCTAAGCTCACGGATAGCCATCGCACGCTCATCACGATAGTTGATGCCATAGATAGGCAAAATGTTTTGTCTGGCCAAACGCATCAGATAGGGATGCTCATACTTACATGAAGGACACCAGGTGGCCCACACGTTCAGCAGTGAGACCTGCCCCTTGATGCTTTCATTGGTAATGATCTCATTGGCATCTTCTAGCTTTTGCAGCTGGAAAGCCGGTATCGGCTTTCCTTCTAATGCAGAGTCCAGCTGCTGTGGATTCAGGAAGAGTCCCTTATAGAGGAACACTCCCATCACCAAAAACAAAATCAAAGGAATAAAGAGTACTAGCCTTTTCTTCATACTTGCCCCAATTCAAGTTATGCGGTTGCTAATTTTGCTTGTTTGGCTTTTTCGCCGGCGCTTTCGGTCGCCTTGGCTCTGCGGTAACGCTTATCCGATGCCGCGAACAGACCACCGACCATCATAAAGATGCTTCCGAACCATAACCAACGCACGAATGGCTTATAGTTCAGACGTACGGCAAACTCGGTACGGCTGATAGGATCGCCCATGGTGATATAGAGATCGCGGAACAGTCCCCAATCGATACCAGCCTCTGTCATATCCATGGTACGTACGTTGTACTGACGACGATCAGGCTTAAGCAGCGTGATGAACTCACCATCTTTAGTTACTTCGACCTGCCCCTGCTGGGCGGTATAGTTAGGGCCGACAACATTCTTGGTCTCGATATAATGGAAGCTATAACCCGCCAGCTCCTGGGTAATGCCAGGGCCCATGCGAACACTCTTCTCGATCGAGTAGTTAGAGACCATAGTGGCACCAACCACAGAGACGGCGATACCTAGGTGCGCGATGATCATACCTAACTGGCTGCGCCCCATACGCGCCAGGCTTAGGCCATCTTTAGACTGCATGATGTCGTAGGCGGCGCGCAGGGTTGAAACCGTCACCCATACCGCAAGACCGATACCAAACATCACCCAAGCATTAAACTTGCCATCGACAAGGAAAGGTGTCGCGACACCTATCACGGCGGAGACGATAGCAGGCACCATCAGCTTAGCCTTAAGTTCACCGGCCTTGGCACGCTTCCAGCGGATGCTAGGACCTATGCCCATGAAGGCAAATAGTACGAGTGCGATCGGTACGAATACCGCGTTGAAGTATGGTGGGCCTACAGAGATCTTACCCATGTTCAGGGCATCGATCAGCAGCGGGTAAAGCGTACCCAGCAATACAGTACCACAGGCTACGGTAAGCAAGATGTTACCGACCAAGAGCATGGTCTCTTTTGACATCAGCTCGAAGCGCGCCGGGCTCTTCATATCGCTAGCACGGAAGGCAAACAGGGTCAGTGAGCCACCGATGGCGAGGCCTAGTAACAAGAGAATGAACATACCACGGCTTGGATCCGCCGCGAATGAATGTACCGAAGTCAGTACCCCTGAGCGCACGATAAAGGTACCCAAGAGACTCAATGAGAATGCGAAGATAGACAGCAATACCGTCCAGTTACGGAAGGTTGCACGCTTCTCGGTCACGATGACTGAGTGCAGCAAGGCGGTACCGATCAACCAAGGCATGAATGAGGCGTTCTCGACGGGATCCCAGAACCACCAGCCACCCCAGCCGAGTTCGTAATACGCCCACCAAGAACCGAGAGAGATACCGCCAGTGAGGAAGATCCAGGCAGCCAGTGTCCAAGGACGGCTCCAGCGTGCCCAGGCTGAATCCAGACGTCCGCCCATGAGCGCGGCAATGGCGAAGGCAAAGCTCACCGAGAAACCAACATAACCCAGGTACAACATAGGTGGATGGAATATCAATCCAACATCCTGCAGCATAGGGTTAAGATCGCGTCCCTCCATTGGGATTGGGAATAGACGCTCGAATGGGCTCGATGTCAGCAGCATGAAGAGAGAGAAGCCTATCACTATCATGGCGAGAATAGAGAGTACACGCGCGGTGAAGACCTCTTCGAGCCCCTTACTAAAGAAGGCAACCGCAGCGGTCCAGACAGATAAGGCGAATACCCAGAAGAGCAATGAACCTTCGTGACCACCCCATACCGCCGCTATCTTGAAGAAGATCGGCAGCTGAGAATTTGAGTGGTGTGCAACATAGGCGACAGAGAAATCGTCGACGGCAAAACTATAACCTAGGACGATGACAGAAAGAGCGATAAAGAAAAACATGCCGTAACTCAACGGCCAGGCATAACGCACCAGATATTGATCTTTGCGAGCAACACCGATTAAGGGAACGCTGGCCAATAGAAAGGCAAATGCCAATCCTATTATCAACGAAAAGTGACCTAATTCAGGGATCATGGGGTTTCCTCAGTCCTATATGAGAACTAGTCGAAGCATTAGCCTCTCCTAATTCACCAGAGTTTGCAATTCACACTACTCAAGGTACAAAATTTGAGTCATTTTAGTATTTGCTATTGTATCTGTCTGCCTCTTTCGCACAATTCTGGGTGACCTGTCTCATTCTTGCGAACAGAAACGCAGGGTTACAATTGTTATAAACTGACAGATTTTATGCTCTGACCCTTGTTTGAAACTTAAGTTTCAGCCAATTTTTGAAAATAGAATCGAACTGTGAACCAGTGCAAAAGTATCAGTATTTAACGGCTTGAATCCCTTATATTACTGTTCAATGAATAATCTTTACGTATAATCTGATCCCTATATCGCGCGGCATCCCCCGCATTCCTGCAACTAATGTGAAAAAGAAATAATGACCACACTCTGGATTTTTATTGCGCTTTTTGTATTAGTCAGCCTAGTGCTGATTTGGTTTCCACACTTCCGCCAGCAAAAGATGTTAAAGGCCGAAGAAGCCGGTGTGCGTAGGGCCACCAACCTCGAACTCTTTGACAATCGCCTGGCGACGCTAGAGAAGGAACTCGAGGATGAGCTGCTGGATCAAGATGAGTTTAACGCGCTAAAGAAAGAGCTCGAGATCAGTTTGCTACAGGACATGAAGCAGGGCGAAGATGAATCCTTGGTCGGTCAGATAAAGCCTAAGAGCCTGCTCTGGCCAACCCTGATGTCTGTCGTCGTCATAGGCGTTTCAGGCTACTTCTATGCCAACCTAGGCGCCTATGCCAACCTGGACAAGGCCGTGCCCGACAACCCACACGCAGGTATGGATGCCGCCCAGATCATGACGCAGCGCATTCAGATGATGGAATCACAGCTGCAGGCCGAGCCGGAAAACAGCCAACTACTATTTAGCTTGGGCCATGCCTATATCAGCGCCAACCGTTATGACGATGCGGTAAAAGCATTCGACAAGGCGATGGAGCTAGTAGGTACCCACGCCGAACTGCTTGGGCCTAAGGCGACGGCCATGTACTACAAGGCAAACCAGAGAATCACTCCTGCGGTACAGGCTATTATCGACCAGTCACTGGCTTCAGATCCTGAAGACCCATCTACCCTACTCCTCGTCGGTATGGATGCCTTCTTCAGCGCCCAATATAAGAAGGCCATCGATGCTTGGCAGATCATTCTCGACAGCGACAGAAGCGATGTGGATCGCAGCGCGATCATCAACGCCATCGAGAGCGCCAAGATGAGAATGCAGGCAGAGACCGGCGAGATGCCTAACGACGCGACACATCAGCAGGCCGCCACTACAGGTAAGACAGTTACCATAGATGTCTCTATCGCACCTGAGCTGGCAGAGAATGTCAGCAGTAGCGACATGCTATTTATCTTTGCCCGTAACACCCAGGGCCCTAAGGTTCCGCTAGCGGCAACTAAGGTATCTGCAAAATCACTGCCTGTATCTATCACCTTAGATGACAGCACTGGCATGGGTGGCGATATCAAGCTGAGCGACGCCAAGCAGGTTGAGGTGATCGCCGTGCTTTCTAAACATGGGTCGGTTAAGGCACAACCTGGCGATCTGCAGGGTCGTCTGGAATCTATGGATGTGGGCGCAACCGCCAAGCTGGTGATTGATACCCTGGTACAATAATCCTGGTTCAGTCATGAACAGAAAAGCCGGCATTTAGCCGGCTTTTTTATTGCTCCCCTGCTTTATTTCAAGCATCACTTTTTAATGCGACCTACCGAGAAGCATGCATAAAAAAACCGACCACAAGGTCGGCTTTTATCAACGAAGTCAAATTACTTAGACATGAACTCGATAGCGTTCTTGTAATCTTCGTCGGTACAATCTGTGCACATACCACCTGGTGGCATAGCGTTCAGACCAGTCTTAACACTACCTACTAGTGCGTCTAGGCCTTTCGCTAAACGAGGCTCCCATGCAGCTGCATCATGAGCTTTAGGTGCACCGGCGACACCCATACTGTGGCATACATGGCATGCCTTGTTATATACAGCTTCACCTTCCTGTGCAAAAGTGTTTGCAGACAAGGTCAATGCAGCCACTGCAGACAATGCTAACAGTTTTTTCATGTTCAATGTTCCTAATGCAAATATTAACAGAGCTCTATGCCACCCTAAACTGGGGCTGACTTATTATATAGCGGCACTAGGATACATCAAACTTCAATAAATCTCACCTTTTTGTGATTAATATCAGAATTTGACAGCTCAACATGTTATAGGTGCCCGTGTTACCTGATACATTAGCAATTGTTGAAAAAGTTCAATCTTGATGAGGAAAAGGTTTTACTTTTTGGAAGCATATCAAATTGCTGACACTAATCAGAGAGCAAGACTAAACCCCTCAAAGGGATTATGTTAATATCGCTTATGTTTACATCAGGCTTGAGATAGAGGGTTCAGTGGTAGAAGAAAAAACAGCAACAACACTGGTATCAGCCGATAACTTGACTTGTATCCGCGAAGAGCGAATTCTCTTCGACGAGCTGAGCTTTGATATCCAAGCAGGTGAGATCGTTCAAATCGAAGGCCCCAATGGTGCGGGTAAAACCAGCCTACTGAGGATCCTTGCCGGCCTGTCACGCCCCTATGCGGGTGAGGCCAAGTACAAAGGCACCGACATTACTCGCTGCCGCGACGAATACAATGACGATCTTTTGTATCTGGGCCACCTTGCAGGTGTAAAGAGCGAGTTAACCGCCGAAGAGAATCTTAACTTCAATTTAAGAATCAGCGGGTATGATGATTTCGAAACCAACCAGATCCTCGCCAAGGTAAACCTGTCTGGATTTGAAGAAGCCTTGGCCGGCCATTTGTCGGCGGGTCAGCATCGTCGTACCGCCTTAGCCAGACTCTGGCATACCAACTGTAAGGTCTGGCTACTGGACGAACCATTTACTGCAATCGATAAGAAAGGCGTCGAAGAATTGGAACACCTATTTTTACAACATGCTCAAAACGGCGGCTGTGTCATCATGACTACCCACCAGGACATGAGCATTATCGGTGACGATATTCTCCGTAAGATTCGCCTCGATTACCGCTTTATTTAAAGGTGCAGTGAATGAATAAAGGTATCAGTTTCACCCAAGCGTTTTTCACCCTACTTAAGCGCGATCTAAAGATTGCGATTCGTCACAAGGGTGACATCTTTAACCCCTTACTGTTTTTTATCCTGGTCGTCACCCTCTTCCCGTTAGGTATTGGCCCTGAGCCACAGGTACTGACTCGCGTGGCACCAGGCATCATCTGGGTAGCCGCCCTGTTAGCCTCTATGCTGTCGCTCGAGCGTCTGTTTAAGGCAGACTTTGCCGATGGCAGCCTGGAACAGATGCTGCTTAGCCCACAGCCGTTGTCACTCATGGTATTGGCCAAGGTGCTGGCCCACTGGTTATTGACGGGTGTGCCATTGATCTTGGTTGCTCCGCTGCTGGCCGTGCTGCTGCATCTGGAAGCCAACAGCTATGGCGCACTGATGGCGACTCTCGCACTGGGCACCCCGGTACTGAGTTTACTGGGTGCTATTGGTGTCGCACTGACCGTGGGTCTGCGTAAAGGCGGCGTTCTGCTGAGTCTGTTGATCCTGCCGCTCTATATACCGGTTCTAATTTTCGCAACCAGCGCCATCGACGCCGCTGGTCTAAATCTACCCTACAGCGGCCATCTCGCTATCATAGGCGCTATGCTGGTCGGTTCGTTAATATTGGCACCTTTTGCAATTGGTGCCTCACTAAGAGTGAGTACTAACTAATATGTGGAAATGGCTACATTCTTACGCAGACCCTCAAAAAGCCTATAACCTATCCGGCAGGCTATTGCCTTGGTTTGCGACCCTTGCAATCGGGTTTATTGGTGTGGGTTCAATCTGGGGTCTGTTGTTTGCACCGGTAGATTACCAACAGGGTGACAGTTACCGCATCATCTTCATCCACGTACCCGCAGCTTCTATGTCGATGTCTGCATACATGGCCATGGCCACCTCGGCCTTCATCGGACTGGTATGGCAGATCAAGTCAGCCGACTGGGCCGCTGCTGCCATCGCGCCCATTGGCGCCGTCGTCACCTTTATAGCACTTATCACGGGTGCCGCCTGGGGTAAGCCTATGTGGGGCACTTGGTGGGTATGGGATGCTCGCCTGACCTCAGAACTGGTACTACTATTCCTCTACCTGGGCGTCATCTCTCTATACGCCTCGTTTGAGGATAAGGTACTCGCCGCTCGCGCCGCAGGTATTCTGGCTATCGTGGGTGTGATTAACATTCCTATCATCAAGTACTCGGTAGAATGGTGGAACTCGCTACACCAGCCAGCCACCATTAAGATTACCGAAAAGTCATCTATGGCGCCTGAGATGTTATATCCACTGTTGATCAACATCTTCGGTTTCGGCCTGATGATAGGTGCTATCACGCTTATTCGTTTCAGAGCCGAGATCCTTGCCAGAAACGGTATGCGTCCCTGGGTGAGGGAACTCGCGCAAGCTGAAGGAGTCAAATAATGCAGTTCGATTCATTAGCAGAATTTTTTAACATGGGTGGCTACGCCTTTTATGTGTGGCTATCTTACGGCATAACCGCCTTCGCACTAGGCACCTTGATCGTGGTGAGCCTGCGCCAGAAGCGCAAGATCCTCACCGAGATATCGAAGAAGATGCAACGCGAAGAACGCCTCAAAGCCAACCGGAGTAAAGAACAGTGAACGCCAGACGTAAGAAAAGACTCGCCTTAGCAACCGCCCTAATTGGTGGCGTCGCCGCCATCGCGTCCTTGCTACTCTATGCGCTCAACTCGAACTTGAACCTTTTCTATACCCCAACAGAAATCGTTCACGGTAAGAAAGACACAGGTGTTAAACCTGAAATCGGCCAACGTATCCGTGTCGGTGGCATGGTTACCGTAGGTTCCCTGGTGCGCGATCCCGATAGCCTGCACGTCGAGTTCGCCGTACACGATGCCGCCGGTGGCGAGGTCATGGTGACCTACGACGATCTACTGCCTGACCTCTTCCGTGAAGGCCAGGGTATCGTTGCTCAGGGTGTGTTGATTGAAGGTGGTAAGTTAGAAGCAACTGAAGTCTTGGCTAAGCATGACGAAAACTACATGCCACCAGAAGTTGCCGAAGCCATGGGTCAGACCCATGAGAAACTCGATTACAACTCAACACAGAAATCCGGTTACTAAAACCAGACATCGAATACCTAAAGGCCTCTTTTGAGGCCTTTTTTATTGCCTGTTTTCTACGTTGGCGCAAAATCGTCTATAACTATGTAAAAGACTTTGGGGCGAAATAATTTAGGGAATCCCGTCCATGCGCATACTTGCCTGTCTCTTGCTATTCTGGGTCTGCCTGCCCGTATCGGCCAGCAAGCTGATGTTCATTCACAGCTATCATGAAGGCTACCCCTGGGTGCAGGACTATCGTCGAGCAGTAATAGAAAACCTCAGTGAGCCCAGCGAGTTGACGGAGATCTACCTCGACTCCAAGCGACTACCTCGCGACACCTATGTCAAACGCGCTGAAGAAGCCTGGGATGCGGTTAAACGCCATAAGGCACCCTACTGTTACAACCAAATTGTGACCAATAGCGTGAATTAACTTTAATAACAACCTAATAGACTTTACGCCCGTAATTTACTTATTATCACTCTAATTTGAGAAAAATGAGCAATATCGAGCTTAACTTTCACACTTTTTGTAATGACTCGACTCGCAATAAAAACACCAATAGCTATTTACAATAACATCAAGCTAGGGAAACTGCGAACAAGTCCTGCAATTTAGGTATCGAGCGAGGTTTTGAGCGGCCCGCCTGATTTTTGAACGCTAAGTGTTCAATTTTGGCCAACATACTGCCGTTTTACGCCGAATTTCGACCTAATTCCAGGCTGTTCCCGGATTTCAGACAGATCTTGGCTGTCGTCGTAACATCTGGTCTACTTTAAACAGGTTCGCCAAGGTGAATAGCATGGCTAACTGTGAGTCATTTTTCGTCAGCCC
>NZ_JAKEVJ010000107.1:0-11874 GCF_022398425.1 Shewanella sp. Isolate7
ACCCTTAATAATAAATACCTTAAGTTAATCATGTTTAAAAAACGCTCTTTGAGCGTTTTTTTGTTTCACTACCGACTATCCTGGCGCGTCGTTAACACCATATGCTGCCATTAACGATCACATCGCAAATAAGCACTCAAAGCGAAACACTGTCAATGTTATCAGTGCATGTTCTCTCATTCTACAGCTCATCGGGGGATGGGCCTATAAGTTAAAACCTAGAGATGGAATACTTACATTTAGATAAGTTCAAGTAATAACGGCCTTGCCATCTACCCGTTTAACTTTCCATACAGTTGCCGGATCTTGACTTGCCTCTATGATTGAAATCGCAATGTTTATCAACTTAAAAGGCCCCTACTATGCTCAGTCTAGCCACAGTCATTTTAGCGAACTCTCTCATGAACGGTGCTATACCACTCAAATATAAACACCGCGATTATAAATTGGAACAAGCAGAGATCTTTCTTAGAGATAGTGAAATATACGACCTATCCAGCCTACCCGCTGGCGTGATAGCAAAAGAAAGCTGGGGTTATCAAAAAGAAGACCTACGCAGTGAAAGCCAAAAATTGATAGACCTGCTTTACATCGAACAAATAAGACAAATGCCCATCAATAACTTCGACTTCTCAAAAAGCGGCTTATCTGCCAATGAGGCAGGCACCATGTACGGCAAATGGATGGGTAAAGCAGTATATGAAACCCAATACACGCTCAAAGTATTGGATGTAATTGCGGTATACGGTTTACCAGCGAGCATACTGCACAAGCAAAATTAAAATCAGAAGTTAACTGACCGGCGTTTACCGCTCAGAAATGGAAAGTCATTCCATCGTTTCTTTAAATTGCAGCAGCGATAGGATCATGATTGAGGGCAAGAGGCACTTCATCGCTTCTGTTAGGCTATGCAAGGCAGTAATGAAGTCATCGAAGGGCGTTTGCTAAAGCTTATTTTCAAGCGCTGAGCTTTCGAACCGTTTCGGTTTTAGAGAAGTCATTATTAAGTGATTAATTTAAGCGCAAACCACTGGACAAAAAACCAGTAGTTGGTATATTGATAGCTGTCTTTTTGACCAATAGTTGCAATGTAGGACTATTGGGAAATGAGGCGTTCAGGTGCCGTTGCGGGTTTTACAAACGCAGTTAACCTGATAAAGAAGCAGTTGGGACAGGATGGCGGCAACCACCCTGCCCCGTACCGGCTGCAGCAGACTATTACCCCCCCCAGCCGATGGCGAGATCTTAACGAATTCCATCGGGTAGGGACAGATCTATTTGATGGAGACGATTATGGCTCATATTCGTATTCGCCCTAATGGGCGTATTCAGTTCGACCTACACCTCTACGGCCAACGCTTTCGTGAAGGCACGAAATTGATGGCCACACCCAAGAACTTAGCCAGTGCTAAAGCCACCCTAAAGCAGATGAATGCCGAAATAGACTTAGGCAGCTTTCAGTACCGTGATTACTTCCCCAACAGTAAAAAGATCGCTCTGTTTGAACAACTACAGCGCACACGACATCCCGACCGCCAATATCCCTTTTTTGATCACTACGCTAATGAATGGTTTGAACGGCAAAAGGCCAAGTGGAAACACAGTTATCAAGGCACCGTTCGCACAGCGTTAACTAAGTATCTCATCCCAGAATTTGGTAATACTCTGGTCAATGAAATCAGGCTGACGCAAATTGACTTCTTTCGTCAGACATTAATGGATATCAAAAAGGAAGATGGTACCAGGCAACTCTCCAATCGCCGCGTGAATAACATTCTGTGGCCACTGATTGCGATCACCAGCCTAGCAGCTGAAGAGTTTAAATTTGACTACCCATTGAGGCGCTATCGCTCCTTAAGAGAAGAAAAGGCCGAGTCGCACCCGATGACCATTGCAGAAGTGCGCATCTTTCTGGGTGAGGTACCCAAGGAGTGGAAGGACTACTTCATTGTCCGGTTTTGGACAGGAATGCGAAGCTGCGAAGTGCATGGATTAGAATGGGAACATATCGATTTTGACCATCGCTTGATCCGTGTTCGCCAAAACTGCGTCAGTGGTGTGATTTGCGATGTGAAAACGCCGACATCCCGCCGCGATCTGAAAATGTGTGACACCGTGTATGATGCATTTAAGCGGATCAAAGCCGCCAACCGCTCAGGCAATGATTTTGTGTTTACTGGCCCTTCTGGTAGACCACTGCAAACCCACTATGTCAGTCGAAAATTATGGTACCCAACACTTAAAAGCGCTGGGCTCAGAAAGCGCAGACCTTATGAAACACGTCATACGGCAGCGGTATTACATATCGCAGCTCATGAAAATCCACTCTACATCTCTCAGCTACTAGGGCACAGTGACACACGGTTACTATTTGATGTCTATGCCCCTTATGTCGCCAATGCTTCACGCAATGATGGCAGTGCTTTTGACCAACTCATGAGCTCAGAGGCCGTCGCGTCGTAAATCCGCAATCAACTGGTTTATTCAATTGCTCACTGAAATTGAGTGGGCAATTGTTCTAGTTGGTTCCCCTCTCTCATCGAACACTAGATGAGTGATTTGCACTTGGGTGGCGCAACCGGCAAAGCTGGCTTTGCAACGAGACCTATTCAAAACACTGAAGCAAACACTGATTTCCATTGTCAGTAGTCTTAGCCAGTCGCTTTCTAGCTCCCTCATGAATAACACAAAGCTCGCACAGACGTCCTTTACTAAGCCCTATGGGGTCACCAGTGAAAGTAAATACTGACCATAGCTGTTATTGAGCATAGGCGTAGCAAGCCGCTGAATATCATCATTACTTAACCAGCCATTGCGCCAGGCGATCTCTTCAAGACAAGCTACTTTTAGCCCCTGCACAGTTTCTATGGTTTGAACAAAAGATGAAGCCTGCTGCAGACTATCGAACGTGCCGGTATCGAGCCAGGCGAAACCGCGGCCCAGTAATTCAACCTTGAGCTGATCTTGCCTGAGATAGGCTTGATTGATCTCGGTGATCTCAAACTCACCTCGCTTTGATGGCGTTAACTGCTTAGCAAACTGGACCACCTGATTATCATAAAAGTAGAGCCCAGTTACCGCCCAATTTGATTTGGGGGAACTCGGTTTCTCTTCGATCGAGACCGCAGTATAATGCGCATCAAATTCGACCACACCGAAACGCTCGGCCTGATCCACTTGGTAAGCAAATATAGTTGCCCCCGCTTGACGCTCACAGCCTACTGCCGACACCGTCCGTTTTAAGGTTTCACTAAACCCCTGGCCATAGAACACATTGTCACCCAGTACCAGGCAAACACTGTCATTACCAATAAAGTCTTCAGCGATAATGAAAGCCTGCGCGATCCCTTCAGGCTTTGGTTGTACCGCGTAGGATAAAGAGATACCAAACTCACTGCCGTCACCCAACAAACGTTGGAAGAGTAGCTGCTCTTCTTGGGTTGTGATCACAAGAATATCGCGGATCCCCGCCAACATGAGCACAGACAATGGGTAGTAAATCATTGGCTTGTCATAAACCGGTAGCAACTGTTTCGATATGCCACGCGTGATAGGATACAAGCGTGTACCTGTGCCGCCGGCTAATACGATACCTTTCACGTTACGCTCACCTTTACACCCTTTAACCCTTTCGCCAGCTACCGTCATATCATGAAGGCCGACTAGATTTCGTTACTATTAAACTGACATCCCCAAAGACTAAACAGCAGCTTGGGGATGTCAGCATGTTCTAGACTCTCTAAGTGTTAAACAATGCTATCCCAAAGTAAAAATGCCCCGCCATCTATCGACTCATCAGCGAGGCAGATACAGTATCGATTTACTGGGCCGCTTTTGTTTCTGGGTAAAGACTATTCCACCATTGTGGTTCACCCTTGAGCTTTAGGTCAAACCAAGCCATGGTGGTATTCCACCAATCAAAACGTGCCTCACGACTGTTGATGTGATGGTCTTGCCCATTAAACTCCACCAGTTCAACCTCTTTGCCTAACAGTTTAAGCGCGGTGTACATGTAATGGCTTTCACCGACAGGTACGTTAGTATCGGCATTACCGTGGATCAACAGTAGCGGTGTGGTTATTTTGTCTGCATGATAGAGCGGACTTTGCTGAACATATAACTCAGGATTATTCCACGGAAAGCTGCCACGACTCGCCACACCTGAATAGCCATATCCCCACCAACCATGGCCCCAGTATGACGATAGGTTACTGATCCCTGCATGAGACATCGATGCGGCGAAAATATCCGTCTGAGTGGCCAAGTACATGGTCATAAAGCCCCCGTATGAGGCCCCCATATTGCCTACGCGTTTAGCATCGACAAAAGGATGCGCAGCTAAGAACGCCTTAGTGCATTCGATAATATCATCGGCACTGAATTTGCCCCACGCATTAACATGCCTGCCGCTAAATGCCTGACCATAGCCGGTGGCACCACTGGGCTGTAATACATACACGACATATCCTTGCGCAGCCCATAAATTAAATGGCCAACGTCCGGTAAAGTGACGCCCAACGGGAGATGTACCGCCATAATAGTAAACAAGCGCCGGATACTTTTTATTGGCATCAAAATCCACCGGAAGATACACGCGACCATCAATGGTTTGGCCCTGCTTGTTTTCAAAATCGAAATCTTGAATATCACCAAAGCGCGTATTAGCGTAGCTCTGCTTTTGGCTATCAAAGAGTATCTTTTTACGGCTTGCATTAAGCGACATAGTAAAGGCTTTTTGCGGCGTAGTCGCTGAGGTGCCAGCAATCACCAGTGTTGGCTTAGACTGTTCGATTGCAACACTATAGTAGTCAACCATATCGACACCAGCGGATACCTTGCTAAAGCGGCGTTTACTCTTGTCGTACACATAAAGAGGCTTGTAATCACCTTCAGTGACGCTAAGGAGTAGATCATCATTATCCAGCTTCGTCATAGCCCCGATGGCGGGATCGAAGGCTTTACTCAATGCACTGATATCGCCGTTGCTATCACGCCAATATAACTGACCATCGTAGTCATTCACTTCAATGTCACTATCTTGAATGCCCTTACCGCCCATGAAACGGGGACCCGCTGTGATATACATGCCATCATCGGCGTACAATGCACCACTAAAGCTACGATATTCACCAATAAGGGTTTCGTTCAAATCACTCAATGTCAATTCGACTAGCTGAGTCAGACTATGGGCAGGTTCGGTGTAATCCACCGGTGAGCGTGTCAGTAACAAGCGGCCTGCTTTAGCATCACTGTCTAACAAAGCACTGCTGATCTTGTTGTTGGTCAGTTGACGAATAAAGCCAGAAGCCAGATCTAATTGATAAATTTGGCTGATATTACGCCAATAACTCCAACGATCTTCCAATGCTCTAAAGCGCTTTGAGCTGGCTTTGTCATCGGCTTTATAAGGCTTTTGCCAATTGAATAACAAGCTGTCGTTATACCACTGTAACCCCGACACATTTTCAACAGTTGTTGCGGCAACCTTAATGGTTAAGTCTGCAATATTCAGGACTTGGATCTGTTCATTTGCCACAAACGCCAATTGCTGGCTATCGCGGGACCATACTGCACTGCTCGGACGATTTTCTTGCCAGCGATATATCACTCGGTTATCTGGCAGACTCCTCAGCTCAGTCACTTGGCGGGGCTTGTCCCCTTGACTCGCGAGATACTCAATGGTCGATTGCAGTAAGTATTTACCATCAGGTGAAACCGCTAAGCTGTTAATCGTTTTGGAGTCAAACAGCTGCTCAGCTGACACTCGGTGAGTTTTCTGCTTAACAAATTGAAGTTGGTCAACATCACTAGTCCCTTGCCAATCTAGGCTGAAAGGTACATCGGTTTGCAAGCCATCAGCCAACACTAATACCTGGTAATCACCATTAGCCAGAGAGAGGTCAACCTTAGCTGCCGACTTCACTAGTGTGCCATTGAGGTACACCTGTGGATTTTCAAGCCCATTGACGGTGAGCGTGCCCTGGGTATATCGCTGAGTAGAGATTGGCAATTGATAGGCCAGCCAGCCCTCACCTGCAACGTCTGTAGAGGCAGCCTGCCAGGAGAGTTTTTGATCAAAGACTTGTAATGAGTCTTGGTTGCTATGACTTAATCGGGCAATCAAGTTGGCACGCAGTGGGTCGGCTTGTTCGCTTTTCGATAGTGGAGTACCACTTATTTGGCTTACTGGCCCCAGCCGTTGAATGTATTGCGCATCAATAGCTGCACCGTTAGCAAATCCAGAGATGGCCATCGATAAACTGAGCGATAGCAGTGAAAAAGTTTTCATCGCATATTTCATGAAAAGTCCTTATTCATTATTGTTCGAATCGGGAGTGTCTTTATTATTTGTTTTGTACTATACCAACCCCTATGCCATCGCACTACACATGCTATCCATAACAGTACGAAACGAGTTCATACCGATTGAGGTGATGGTTTAAGACGAACGGTTTTCTGCCCCCTAAACGATATATCCTATGGTAAACTAATGAGGCCATAAAACAAAAAAGCTCACCTTGGTTAATATCATCACTAACCAAGATGAGCTTTTAGCAACTGAAGGCGTTGTTACCGTAGAACTATTGCTTTAGCAGTTGCTGTAACTGCTCACGAAATTCATCACCAAGCTTTTCGTGTCGTAAGCCGTACTCTACGAATGCCGTCATATAACCAAGCTTGTCACCACAGTCATGGGACTTGCCAGTCATATTAAACGCTTCGACAGTATCCGATTCAATCAGCATATCAATCGCGTCTGTTAATTGGATCTCATCACCTGCGCCTGCAGGTGTTTTAGCTAGTAGAGCCCAGATCTTTTCTGATAATACATAACGGCCAACAACCGCAAGATTAGATGGCGCCTCATTAACCGCAGGCTTTTCGACCATAGCCTTTATCGTGGCAGACTCACCAGGAGAAATGACTGAACCATTGCAATCGGCGATACCGTACTTATTGACTTCGTCCTCTGGCACTGGCGCGACCATAATCTGACTTGCCGAGGTCGCTTTGTAGCGAGCAATCATAGCCGCCAAATTTTCAGTTTTTTGGTTAGCTGTATATTCATCCAAAATCACATCAGGGAGAACTACTGCAAACGGGTTATTACCAATACAAGGCTTGGCACATAACACCGCATGCCCCAATCCCTTAGCCTCACCCTGGCGCACATGCATAATGGTCACATCTTTTGGGCAAATTGATTGCACCTCGTCCAATAACTGACGCTTTACACGTTTCTCAAGCGTCGACTCAAGTTCATATGAAGTATCGAAATGATTTTCGATTGCATTCTTACTGGCGTGGGTGACTAAAACAATCTCTTTAACACCAGCCGCAACGCACTCATTTACTATATATTGAATAAGTGGTTTATCAACAAGCGGCAACATCTCTTTAGGGATGGCCTTGGTTGCAGGAAGCATACGTGTACCAAGACCCGCTACGGGAATAACAACTTTCATAGAAAATACTCGAAAAGAAAACTCCTCAAATAAAGAGGAGTTTTAATGGACTGAGAGAAAAATTAAGAAACTAAAGGAACAACCTTATTATTTTCAGGTCTGGTATTCTGACTATCGTGATTGTTCTGCAACCAGACTAAATCACAAATACCATCCGTTGGACTGAAACCAGTTGGTGTTGAAAGCAAAATATCTCTTATCACTTCATGCTGGAATTCATGACAAGCTCGATCTAAACGAGCCAAGATCACTTCAAGTTCCGCCCAGCTTAAACAGACTTCATTGGCTGTCATGATCCGCTCATGCTCAGTGCCAGTAACATCATCGCCAATCAATAACTCTTCGTAAAGCTTTTCACCTGGTCGCAAACCTGAAAATTCAATAGCAATATCACCGTCAGGATGATTCTCATCTTTAACTTCAAACCCACTCAAACGGATCATCTTAGTCGCCAAATCAACAATCTTTACAGATTTCCCCATATCTAGCACAAATACATCCCCACCTTTGCCCATAGCACCTGCTTGGATCACCAACTGCGACGCTTCAGGGATTGTCATAAAGAAACGGGTAATTTCAGGATGAGTGACGGTTACTGGACCGCCATTGGCAATCTGCTTTCTAAATAGCGGCACCACTGAGCCGGAAGATCCCAAGACATTACCGAAACGAACCATACAGAAGCGAGTAGTACTCACCTCGCCTGATAAGGCCTGAAGCACTAACTCCGCCATGCGCTTAGTTGTACCCATCACATTGGTAGGACGAACAGCTTTGTCAGTACTCACCAACACAAAGGTCTCTACTTTTGCGGCAATAGCAGCTCTTGCAGTATACAAGGTGCCAAACACATTATTACGCACACCTTCAACAACGTTATGCTCTACTAATGGTACATGCTTATAGGCTGCGGCGTGATAAACGGTTTGAACTTCAAACGCTTCCATGACCGCCTGAACACGATTCTCACGCTGAACAGACCCCATCATCGGAAATATCTGAACATCTAGAGACAACTCTTGGGCCATCGCATTAAGTTCGCGCTCAATGGAATACAAACCAAACTCAGATAGCTCAAATAACACCAATTTTTTGGGAGACTGTTTTAAAATCTGGCGACAAAGTTCAGATCCAATAGAGCCACCGGCTCCAGTTACCATCACCACTTTATTACGAATATTAGCAGCTAATAAGTCGGCTCTAGGGCCAACGGAGTCACGTCCAAGCAGATCATCAATTTCAACTTCTTTGATATCGCTATAAAGCTTGTTGCCACTGACCAGATCTGCCATGGCAGGGAGTGTCAATACTTGGACAGCAAGAGGCTCTAACTGCTCGAGTATGCCTTGACGACGGGAACGCGACGCACTTGGCATCGCAAGCAAAATCTTAGTTGCCGCTTTTTGCCTGATTAATTTACGAATAATGGACGGTGAATGGACATGAACGCCTTGAATCACCGTACCATGTAGGGTCTCATCATCATCAACAAACGCAAAGGGATGATACTCGTGGCTTTGCACTAAAGCAGTGAGTAATTGTCGACCGCTCACACCTGCACCATAGATAATGACAGGTTCGCCATTGCGCTTCATGCCCGAGCCAACCATTGACCGAACGATCGCCCTTGAGCCACCAATAAACACCAGAGAAAACGCGGCATAGATAATAGGTACCGTCCGCGGTAATTGCGCATCAATATAAAAGGCAAAAAGCACTAACGACACAGTAGAGAACAAGACTCCTAGGCCTATAGCAGTCAAGGCCTGCAGACCCATATAACGCAATACTGCTCTGTACAAGCCCAACTTGGCAAACGCAACTAAACTCACAGGCACCACAATAAAGAGCAGCAACCAATAGTGAGCATTTGCCAGTACAACGATGTCATCTACACGAACCAGTAACGCGGCCCAAAATGCAAAACAGAGAAAGACGGCATCGACAGTGAGACTAACAATACGCTTTTGAGAACGTTTTAAACCAAACAACCTTTGCAAAAAATCCATTTTTCGCTCCAAATCAATAAATTTCATAGTGGTTTACATCTTACAACACGGCTAGACGACAGAAAAACCTTAGGCGTGCGAGTGTAGCACAGTCATACTAATCTATGAACTATAAAGGGCACGGTTAACGGACTATCAATATGAGCCCTCATTCCACACCGAGGCTCGGGAGCCTTACGATAGCTTAACCAATAAGTGAGTCACATTTTTCGATCTTTCTCTCTAATTGAGACAAAATAAAAGTGACCAACCACAATCAGAACAGTCACTTAATACTCAAACTCTAATAGATAGCACTATTTTACTGCATCACCACTACCACTACCTGTAACGGTCATCAATATATACTTAAAATAGTTTTTAATATTAAGCGTATCAATCATCTGCTTATCTGTTTCAGCTAATAACTTCGGCGTAGACATATCGATGTTTTGCACTTGAGCTAAACCCGTTATGCCGGGCAAAACATCATACACACCTTGTGCATCACGCTCTTTAATTAACTCATCTTGATTAAACAAGTTAGGGCGTGGTCCAACTAGACTCATTTCACCTTTGGCTACATTAATCAACTGCGGAAGCTCATCGATTTTAGTTTTACGTAAAAAGGCACCCAGCTTAGTGATTGAAGCATTACTCGCTAAATGACTAGCAACTGATTTTGTTTCAACCGACATAGTGCGAAACTTAATGAGTTTAAATGGCTTTTTATTTCGTCCTACACGAGTTTGAACAAAAATAGGCGAACCAGTATCAAACATGCCGATTATTGTGACAACTAGTAAAACTGGCCATAAAAATAGTAAGCCGAAAAAAGCTGCTGAAAAATCTATAATCCGAATCATTTTTTACTCTCAGAAAGTGAATACATTGCCTGTTTCATTGTGTATGGCGGAGCCCAGCCTAAAACATCTCTAGCATTTGATGAATCAACTTCTAAATTACCTAATAATTGCTCTGCCATAGTTGACTTGCCTAATATGCCTGCGACAATGTGCATAAAACTTATTGGAATAGGAATTTGAATTAAATTTTTTCCTAATCCTTTTGCTATTGAATTAGTAAATTCTTTAATCGAAACGGTTTCCATATCACTGGCTAAAAATGTATGCCCAGGCGCATCAGGATGTTCAGTACAAACAATCAACAAATCAACCAAGTTTTGAACAGAAATAAAATCTCTACGATTGTTAGCCAAACCAAATGGTAAAAAAGGAAATTTGTTAACGATCCTCGTAAGTGTGCCAAAATTTCCTGGAGCATTAGGGCCATAAACTAATGTGGGTCTGACGATTATTACTTCTAGACCTGTTTCAATAGATATATCTTTTAACCCTTGCTCAGCATGAAGTTTTGATTGTGAATAAGCATTGTGAGCTTTAGGTTCTGAGGTGATAGTAAAAGGTGTATTACCAGTAGAACACCCATTAACACCAATAGAACTCACATAAACAAAGCGTTTCACACCAGAAGTAACAGCTTCGCGTGCCAGTTGAATTGTCCCTTCATAATTAACTTCATGATATTGAGAATCTGTAACACTTTTATTATGAGCTAGACCGGCCAAATGTAATACGCACTCAATATCACGAAATGCCCCATCCCAATTAGTAAATCCGTCAATCCGTTCTATTTTGTGGTAATCATTAAAGTCTTGAGGAACACGACCTCTAATAACACATCGAAAATCTTTAAGTTGATGAGTAAGGAAATTACCAACAAATCCAGTTGCTCCAGTCAAAAGGACTTTACCCATTTTGACCTCTTGATTTTTTGTATTTGAATAAAAGTACGTTAATTAAATATCTAGCACAATAATAAAGACTTACTGTACGAGAGAAACCTTCCTCATTGCGATATATATTCCAAAAAAATGGGATAAGCTTAGACTTAGAGGAACTAACTGAGCCATCGACTAAATTATATTTAGCTAAATTAATTTTTAAACCATGTACACAGTTGGTTTTTTTTAATAACTTTAACCAAAACGAAAAGTCTTCATGTCCGCACTGCGGGAAACGAGTCTCACCAATAAGTGATGTGCTTACCATCGCAGTTAAACAACCGACGCTATTATTTGACAACAGATTATGATAATTAGCCTGCGTAGGTGGTGTAAAATAAGCAACAACAACATCATCTTTCAATATACTATAGCCTGAGCAAGAAAAATCCCATTTGTTGGTTATCATTGATTCAACCTGAATTTCTAATTTATTAACCTCCCATAAATCATCAGAGTCCAAAAATGCTATAAAGTCTCCTTTGGCATGATCAATGCCAACATTTCTAGGATAAGCAGGGGAACCTGAATTAGAAGTTAATTCAATAACATTAATTCTAGAATCTTTAATTTCTCTAACTTTACTGATAGWATTATCATTAGAAAAATCATCTAT
>NZ_JAKEVJ010000108.1:0-11800 GCF_022398425.1 Shewanella sp. Isolate7
AGTAACTCTCTGATATACCTACGGGCGGTGGTGGTTAACGAGTTATTGGCATCTTCTAGTAGCTCAGGTAGAGCAAGATTGAGCGGATCGCGGCCCTTAGGAATAACAATACCGTATTCACTCAATAATCCACGTATTTGATTAGTCAGTGCGGTTCTGACACGAATACGACGCTCGCGAATGCGATGGGAAATAATAATATCGACCTGCGCTAAGGTTCTTGGCTTAACGAAGATGATGTTGGGGCGCATCGCGGCCTCACAGATTGCAAAGGCATCATTGCGGTCATTTTTATTGCCTTTCACGAAGGGCTTCACGTGCTGTGGTGGGATAAGTTTCACTTCAAATCCCCGCGAAATCAGCTCTCGGCCCCAATAATTTGAGCCACTACAGGCTTCCATTGCAATGACAGCATCTGGATACTGAACGAGCGTTTTCAGCAGTTGAGTTCGTTTAACGGTGCGATTAAAGAGCGTTTTACCGACTTGATTGACACCGCAAACCTGAAGAACATTTTTTGCCAAATCGATACCAATTAGAGTAACTTTCATAGTGGACACCTTTTGTTGACATTGAACCTTGTAAATTCAATATGGCGCTTTTGACGCCGATTTCACAAGAGGTGTCCATCTCATCATCCATGTCGACAATCGCCGCATCCCCGCTCCTCTATCTCCTACCTACCCATGTCATGCGCCAAATCTCACATAACAAAGGAAATTTATCGTCTGATGAGATATAGCTTAGGCAAGAATCGGCGAACTGGCATAATAAATGTTACTGATAATATAGAGGCTTGGGCTATAATTGCCGCAAATTCCCCTTTGGCCTGTGGTTGCGCGTGTTATCTAATCCTTCTCAAGTCGTCCTAAGAAATATCGAACTGTTTGAATCAAAAAATGTTTTACTCATTAATCATGAGTGCGATCTTCTGGCGACGACCCTGTTGGAACATGCCACAAAAGTCACCACTTTGGCCCTGGATTTCAACCACTATCAGCATGTGCAAGGCCATGAAAACGCCCGCCTGCAATGCCATTTCGGCCATAAGCTGCCATCGGCGCAAACTTTCGATGTCGTGCTGCTCTTCTATCCTAAGTCCAAGAGCCTTAGCCCCTACCTGCTCAACCTGGCCGGGCGCCATCTTCTCCCCGGAGGCGATCTGGTGATCGTCGGCGAGAAGAAGGGCGGCATCCGCTCGATAGCCAAGCAAATGCCGGACTATTTCGACGCGGCCATTAAGCGTGACAACGCCCGTCACTGTATGCTCTATACCAGCACCTTGCAGAGCGAGGCCCCCGAGATAAACCTGAGTGATTGGGTCAAAGCGTATTCGCTGAGTACACCACAGGGCGAGCTGACCATCTGCAACCTGGTGGGCGTCTTTAGCGAGAAGCGACTCGACGAGGGCACAGAGCTGCTGCTTGAGCACCTGCCCACGCTCGAGGGACGAGTACTCGACTTTGGCTGCGGCGCCGGGGTGATCACCGCCGCCCTGCTCAAGGCCAATCCCGCCCTCGAACTCGAATGTGTCGACATCAATGCCATGGCTCTCGCCTCCTGCGAGCTAACCCTGGCGGCCAACGGCATGCAGGCCAAGGTCTATGCCTCCGATGGCTTAACGCAAACCCAAGGAATGTTTGACGCCATCATCTCCAACCCGCCGTTTCACGATGGACTGGACAGCACCACAGAGATCGCGACCCGCTTCGTGCAGCAGAGCGAGGCCCAGCTCAAGTCTGGTGGGATATGGCAGATAGTAGCCAACCGCCACCTGCCCTACGGTGACACCATAGCCCAGTTCTTCAAGACGGTGAATGTGACGGCCGAGAACAACAAATACAAGATCTACGCCAACCAAAAGGCGTAACTACTTTAAAAAGCACTGTTTAATCTGTTAGGGAAGGTGCGAACAAGTCGTCGCACAGCTCTGGCTTTGATAGCAGCGACAGTTCAAGGCATTCAACTGAGGGCATGCCGAGGCCTGCTGAAGTTGAATAACGCCGAAATGGTGTTGCTATCAAAGCCCCGCAGGGCGAGGCTTACAGCGGTATTTTCTGCGTTACAGTTCTTGCGAAGAACTAGGGCCATTCGCTGCAACTGTGCCTTGCATCTATCCACTTTATGCACACGCAGAGCAAGCACGGGACTTATTCGCACCTTCCTTAGTTATCGCCGGGATCACCCGGCTTTTGTCGTACAAGATCTCATTTCAATCATGCGCTTCATCTGCATCATAAAATAGGGCTTCATAGGTCAAACTTTATGCTGTTATACTCGGGAGAATACTAACTAAAATAATAATTAACCTGCGGAAACTTCTATGCTGGATCCTGGACTGATTGAACTGAGTAGTGACGGAAACTTAGCCGAATTTAAAGTCATTCCCAATACCCATGGCCCATTGACGGTGGACGCCATTCTCGAACTGCTCACCCTGCCCGAATTTTGCCAGCTTTATCCCCGTAAGAATGTTATCGAAAAGGCCGTCGCTCAGGTCAACAAGGTGATCGGCCAGGACGATGGCCAGTATGAACTCTTCTTCGAGATCGCCGAGCGCCGCGACGCCGAGATCGCCATCAACCTCAGCGACGACAAGATGAGCGCCGAGATGACGCTCACCGCCCCATGGGGTGGTAAGTCTCTGACACTGCAAGATATCTTAAGAGCCCTCAAGACAGAGCAGATCTGCATGGGGCTGAGCAAGGTCAAGATTGAAGCCCTGCTCGCCAGGCTACCGACCCTGGCACCGGGAGAAAGCTGCAGCGAGGTGTTCGCCCACGGCAAGCCCGCCATCAATGGCACCAACGCCATCGTCGAGCGCAAGGTACCACTGGCGAGGGAGCGTCTGCTTCAGCCTCAGGAGCGCGCCGACGGCACGGTCGACATGCGCAACCTGGGTGAGATCATCATGGTCAAACCCAACGACAAGTTGATGATTAAGATCCCCGCGACCGAAGGCACCAAGGGCTACAACGTGCAGGGTGAGCCTTTGCTACCGATCGCCGGTAAAGATCTCCAACTCACCGCAGGCACAGGCACAGAGCAACTGGAATCCGACCCCAATGTATTGGTCGCCACCGTAGCCGGCCAGCCGGTAGAGACCAAGAGTGGCATGCAGGTCGATGATGTGCTGCAGATAAAAGATGTGGATATCGGCTACGGCAATGTCGACTTCAAGGGCAGTGTCCTGGTTACCGGCGACGTACATGAAGGCATGGTGGTCAAATCCACCGGCGATATTACCGTGATGGGATTTGTCGACTCGGCTCAACTGATCGCCGATGGTGATATCACAGTCAGCAAGGGGGTCATTGGCCGCCAGCTCAAGGAAGATCAACTCTCTACCAAGCTCTCTGCCAAGGGGCAGATCTCGGCCCAGTTCGTCCAATACTCAGAGCTAAAGGCCGAAGGCGATATTCTGGTCACCAAGCAGCTACTGCACAGTCATACCCAGACCGCTGGGCACCTCATCGTCAGCGACGCCAATGGCCGCCGGGGCGATCTTGTGGGTGGTGTGGCCCAGGCCGACAAGGGCGTCAAGGCGGTGATCATTGGTGCCACTGCCGGTACCCGCACCGAGGTCTTCTGCGCCATGAAGCACGGCGAGCTCAAAGAGGAACTCAAGCAGCTGGATCAGGGGATCAAACAGATGGTGGTGGCCAAGCTCAACATAGAGGCCAGCCTCAACAAGCTGCCCCCTAAGGCAGAGTGGCAGGACGACGCCCTCATGGTCGAGCAGGTCAAGGGGATGCTGGAAGAGAAGCGCCGCATCACCCAGGAGTGGTCCCGCGAGGAACAGGAGTTCAACGCCATCGAGCAGGAAGTGGAACGCTACTATCAGGAGTACCGCATCGAGGCCTGCAAACATATCTTCGCCAACGTCGAGCTACATATCGGCCCCGCCTTTAATCGCACCCAGCGTGAGCACGGCCCCTGCATAGTGGTCAACGAAGGCCAGGAGATCAGCTTCGACTACAGCAATCGCAAGTGATCGCAGTTTATTAGCAGATCAACGAGGCCCGGCAAAATTGTCGGGCCTCTTTTCTTTGCCATGACTTTACAGGCATAATCCCCGCCAGATAGCGGTAACGGATAACGGAAAACAAGTGGAACTACTGAGAATAGACTGTTTAGGCAAAGAGTTGCGCCTCGAAGGCTCGCTGGCGGGCTGGCAACAACTCTTCTGGGACAATCAACTGGTGTCGGTTAAAGAGGCCAGTGCCGATAATCAGGGACTGAGAAACCATGAGTTCGAGTTAAGCCGCCATAACCCTCAAGATCAATCGGTACAGAAGATCCCCCTCACCCTGGAAGTGGATCTCATCTGGCAACCCTTTAGCCTCAACTATCGCCTGCTGAGCGAAGATGCCGTGCTGAGCCAAGGTAGCCGTGACGCCAAAGACATAGAGCGTCAGACGCCCGTCACCCCGGTTAAGGCTTCGCAGAAACTGAGCCTGGTGGGCCTGGCCTCCCTGGGCTTTAAGTTGCTCAAGAGCGCCAAGGTGATTAAGGTGGTGCTGGCCGGTGCCAGCGTGGCCGCCTACTCCTGGCTCTTCTCCTTCGAATTTGCCCTGGCATTGATCGCCTGTCTCATGTTCCATGAGTACGGCCATATTCGCGCCATGAAGTATTTCGGCATGAAGACCAAGGGGATCTACCTCATCCCCTTCATGGGCGGGCTGGCGCTGAGCGACGAGAAGATCAACACCCGCTGGCAGGATGTGGTGATCTCTATCATGGGGCCTACCTTCGGCCTCCTGATGTCGATAGCCTCCCTGATCGCCTATTGGATCACAGACAACCCAATGTTTGCCGGGCTCGCCGCCTTCAACGCCCTGCTGAACCTGTTCAACCTGCTGCCCATATTGCCCCTGGACGGGGGGCATATTCTCAAGAGCATCAGCTTCTCAATGAACAGTCTGATGGGGCTGATTGCCTGCGTGGCGGGCGCCGCCATCGGCGTCTTTATCAGCTATAGCCTGGGGCTGGCGCTGCTGGGTTTCCTGCTGCTGATCGGTAGCCTGGAGATCGTCTTCGAGTGGAAGAGCCGCCATCAGAGTCATCTGCTGCCGCTGGACAGATATGGGCAGATCTTCTCTACCATCTGGTATCTGCTGACCGTCGGCGCCCTGGTCGCCATCATCTGGTATCTGGCCGGCAGCGGCGACGACATGCTTGGCCTACCGCTCAAGATCTTGCAAAGCTAGTCCTCTGATCTTTGCATCATCATTTAAAATACTGCCTCGCTCTTTTAGATGAGAGCCGAGGCAGGCAACCAGATCAACGAGACAATACAACATCCACATGCGTCTCCCATTTGTAAGCCCCTCCAATCCATTAATCTGTCGAATCAGACAATAGGGAATAGCTCTGAGACAACATGCCAAAAGCCTTCTTTCTAACCCGAAAAACGCTCAAAAAACATCCTCACCATCCTGTCCCTCTTTTTTTATACCTTTTTATAGTTAACTTTTTACGACAGCGATTATCGCTTTACCCCAAGATACTAAAAACTTTTCCAGGTAATCAGTTTTACTTTTCAAGGCAAAAATCATATAAAAAAACAGTACACACAATTAAATTAAGTAGCACTTTTTAATCTTTATTAGGGTAGATGCCAATCCAATACACAAATTTATCCATTAAATTTGTTGTCGTCTCTATACCATGATAAAAATGAATAAATATCTCGAATTGCCTTCTCTTTATGAACATAGACAAACTCGATTATCAGTCACTGATCATTTTCGAATCCATAAGCCGTCACCTGAATGCCGGTTTGGTCGCTAACGAACTAGGCATAAGCATCTCCTCCGTTAGCCGCCATCTGGGCATCCTGCGTGACATTTTTAAAGATGTGCTTTTCATTCGTCGAGCACAAGGATTTGTTTTATCGGATAAGGCTGTTCAACTCCTTCCTTATATCAAACAGTTGCTACATGATTATCAGGTAATTAAACACAACCATATTCATTTCAACCCACTTACAGCAAAGGGTCACTTTAAGATCTACGCCTATAATGAGTTTACCTATGTGATAAACAAGGTAATCAACCAACAAATATTACCTCAGGCGCCTAACTTAACCTTCGAAGTACGCACCCTTTCCAGCGATTGTAGCCGCGCTATCGAGCATGGTGAAATAGATTTCGCAGTGGTTTATGAAAACTTTAAAGATCACAAAATAATTCACGAAATGTTATCACCGACGGAGGAGCTTTTTTTAATAGCCAAGGAAGGACATGCAGTATTTTCAGAGGAGTTTACCTTAGAAAACTTATGTCAGTATGATTATTTCGCTATGGATAATTATAACGATCTAAGTCAGCCATTAATTGCACAACTTGCCAAACAGCAGGGAATCGCTGTGAATGTAATCGGAGCTACCGATAATATTGCTGCACTCAGTCGCCATATCCTCGATAGCCGAGCTATTTCCATGAGCTGCAATGTTTTTACCCGTGAGTTTTGCGAAATGATCAAAGGCCTACGAACCGCCACTCTACCAAGCGAATTAACAGCGCATCTGCTGAAGCAGATTAATGTCGGCCGCAGGGTTGGCAACTACCTAATCTCTTCTGAAATAAACCAATCAACGACTCATCACTGGCTCAAGCAACAGCTGTTTAATAACATTCGTGATGAGTGGTATCTAGCGATGAAGCGCTAAGAAGAAAAAACTCTATTTATCAATTAGGGATAAATAGAGTATCTAGGTAAAATCTTTGTCGCTAAGACAGGAGATGGGGGCAAGAGTGTCCTATCCGAGTGATTGACGACAAAGACAGGCCTAACAACAGCGTAAGCGATGCGCCGCCCAGATACGAGGCGGCGCTTTCTTTGGATCACACCTTACGGATCGCCACCGGCACCCCGTGTCTGGCGGTCGAACCAAAGGTTCTGTCGCGGTAGAGGCTGGCGCCCTTACGGCTAGGATCCACTATGTTAAAGGGGTTGGGACAGATGCCCGTACCTCGCGATGGGATCCCAGGGATCACCTGACCATCGATCTCGAGATCGCTGGCACCGAAGCACCAATGGCCATATCCCATACCCACCACTATGGTGTTGCGGGCCACCGTCTTGTCGGCCTGCACTATTCCCTCGATATGCTTGCCCTTAGGTGACAGCACCTGCGCCCTATCGCCATCCTTGATGTCGAACTTGGCGGCGTCATCCTCATGCAGGTGGATATAGTTGGTCTCGCCCAATGCAGTGATCCGCGGCAGCGCCACAGAATAAGGGCTGCGCAGATGCAGCTTAAAGGTCGACAGGTTGAAGGGATACTCGTTCACCTTCCACAGCTGACGCACCGCCGAGCCATCCCAGAAACGATCCACATCATAGACGGGTTGACCGTCGTTAAACTGTCCGCTGTAGGAATCCTTCACCCGAGCCAGGGACTCGTTGTACACCTGAAACTGGGTATCCATGCGCATCATGGGATTGAAGAACTCCCCTTCGTAGCGCTCGTCCACCCGCTCGTAACGTCCTCCTCGGGTTAGCATATAGGCGGTAGGCCCCAGCTCTTCAGGCTTGAGCCTGGCCTTGAACAGCGGCAATACCCTATCCACACTGGTAAAGGCAATATCTTCCTCCGTGGGCGATGGCAGCACAGAACCTGTATGGGCAATATTGGCAAACAGGGGCACGTAGAAGTCGGCCGGTTCGTGAATCGGCAAATCTCGTCCTTCGAGGTCCTTAAACGCCTTTTCACCCATACCAGGCAGGCCTATCGCCTTGCTGATATCGATCAGGAACTGCTCCATGTTGACGTCATTACCCTGAGCTGTCTTGACGTTACGCGAAGCCACCACGGGCACACAGGCCACATCGCCGACAAATTCGCTGCCCCACATGCGTGAGTTTGCCCACTGCTCATACTGCAGTGAGTCCGGCACTATGTAGTCGGCCAAGACATTGGTCTCGTTGATGTAAGGATCCAGGGCGATGATCAGTCCCAGCTGCTTGGGATCTTTGATGGAATCCTCCACCTGATCCTGCAGGCCAGAGCAGCCATAGATGGGGTTGGTCGCCCAGGTGATCCAGGCCTTGAACTGAAAAGGGTTCTTGTTAGCATGGGCCACCAGCAGCTCGCCGCTGTTGTCCTGCACAAAGGTGTTGTTCCAGGGCTGCTCCGCCGGGTAAGGATCTATCCCCTTAGCAACTTTCTGCTGGTACTCATGGCTCTGTTCATAGTCGCCAGAGCGCTCGGCATTGAAGCCAGTCAGCGAGGTGTGCTCGAAGTCCATCAGGTTATAGAGAGGGCCGTCGTAGATGTCATACATGGCGGCGTAACCCACACCCCCCATGTGCATCATGCCCCCCTTAGCATTATGTGCGCCCACCAAGGTCGCCAACATGATCATGGCAAAGGCGAATTGTCCGCCGTCTGAGGCATTACAGCCGGTATTAGTCTCAATAGCCACGCTGCGGCCATGGGAGGTGAACTCCTTGGCGAGTTCCTCAATCTTGGCCATTGAGATACCGCAGCGCTCGGAGAGCAGGCGCATGGAGTGACCGTTTACTCTCTGTTTGAGCAGCGAGAAGGCGGTTTCCACTTGCAGTTCAACGCCGTTACCGATCGCCAGCTTGCCTTTATAAAATAGCTCGGCAGGCTTATCGCTTTCACCTGTCACCAACTGGCCCGAGGCCTTATCGATCACCATCTTAACCTCGGCATCCCCTAGACCACAGGCCTCTGCAGTGAGGAACTGGTTATAGAGGGGGTGACCCGACTCTTTCACCACCAGGTAGGTGGCGTTGGTGTAATTGATCTCGCCGATGGCATCGGCACACGCCTGGCTCGGCGCCTCTAGGTAGGCGCGGCGATAGCGATCATGATTGATGATGTACTGCATCATGGCGAACATCAGCGCGGTATCGCCACCCGAGATGATGGGCAGCCACTCACCCTGACAGTTATCCACCTCAGAGGTTAAGGAACGCAAGATGGGGTCCACCACCACATATTTGAAATCGGGGCGATCGCTACGGGCCTTGGCCAGACGGCGCGACCCCACGTTAAGGCCATTGCCACTGAGCCCAGGGTTGGTACCGATGAAGATGGCAAACTTGGTCTCTTCATAGTCCACCTGGGGTAAGGCCATCTCGTCGACGGCGTCGAAGCAGCCCAGGGCACAACCCGCCACCTGCTGGTGACCACAGTAAGAGTCTTTATTGCCTATGTTGGGCGTGCCCCAGCACTCCTTGACGAAACGGTGTAAAAAATCGGCCCGGGCCCCCTGCTCTGAGGAGGTTGAGACCAGCAGCTGATTCTTCACCGGACCGAAATCGGGATACTTGGGATTGGCCAGGGCTGGATTATCATGTATCGCCCTGAGTCCCTCGACCTTGCCTTCGCCGAAGAGATCGCCGCCCTCAATCACCTCCTTGAGCAGCTGCTCATAGGAGATGCTCTGCCAGCGATTCTCGCCTCGTTTACCCACCCGCTTGAGGCACTGGGTAACGCGATGCTTGTCCTCGAATGCGTCGGGCACCGCATTGCCACGACCACACAGGGTGGCGCGATTGCTCTGGCTTAGACCGCTGACGGCGGAAAGTTGTATCATCGCCTCCTTGGGCGGCATCTCCATGGTAAAGGGCTGGCCCGCGTTATTGGTCAAGGTATAGGGGTTACCCACGGCGCGCAGCACCTTGTCAGTCTTGTTGTCTATGCTGACCCGGGCACCGCAGACGTTGAAGCAGCCGAAACACTTAGAGAAGGCGAAACGCTGCTCAGGATTTTCCACCAGCTGCTTGTCCTTGTCGAAGTAATACTCCGGAGTCAAGGAAGTCGGGGCATAACGGCCGATCTCGGCGTCTGTCGTCTTGGCCTTTGTCGCGGCCTTTGCGCCCAATGCGCCCGTTGTCATCACGGCGGCAACCGAACCCGCCTTTAAAAAATCTCTACGATCCATGCTGCTACCTCTGCCAGGTTTGGGGAGAATTGATACTGTATGCCGTGTTGCTCTCGTCTTGAGTCAAGCCGATATAGAACACATTGGGGGAGGTTTGCTTACCGGCCTGCAACACCAGCGGCCTATGTTGACGGATAAGCTTTGAGACTTCGCTCTCGGGATCATTGATATCACCAAAGACACGGGCGCCACCGGTACAGGTCTCGACACAGGCTGGCAGCAGGCCGCGGCTGGTACGCTGAATACAGAAATTACATTTATCCACTGTGCCCGTGGCCGAGTGGGTGAAACGCACCCCATCGTAGGGGCAGGCCTGGATGCAGTAGTTACAGCCGATACACAGCTGTGAGTCCACCACCACTATGCCGTCCTGCTCGCGCTTAAAGGTGGCGCCCGTCGGACAAACAGACACGCATGAGGGCTTGTCACAGTTATTGCAAAGAATCGGCATGTTAAATACATACTGCTTACCATTCAGATCCACACTATGTTGCGGCACCTGAGTCCTGTGTTCTTCCGGCAAGTTGCCGTTTTCTGCCCCACAGGAGACCACACAGGCCTTACAACCGTTGCAGCGCCCGAGATCGATCACCATGGCCAGACGCTTCTTGCCCTGGCGACGAATGTCGGCGATCACAGGATCGGCGGAGACAAACATCATGCCCGTGGTTGCTATGGCGCCGCCGGCCAGGAGTTTGAGTGTTCTTCTTCTATCTAACATCTTTAGCTCCTAATAAGACTGACCGGCTAACAAGACCGAATAACGTAAACAGAAGGCGCCGACTAAGGTGAGTGCGGCGATGCCGTACTCCTTAGCATGAGACACGCCGACTCTGCCCATGATGGAGGTAATATTAAGCAGCAGCGGCAGCACCAGGCCGACCACTACGGCGCCGAGCCACCAGATCTTACCGGCCGATGTCGCCATCCCCAGTAGATTGTCCAGACCATAGAACTTACTCACATTGGCGATGGCATAAACGAAGATGCCCAGCACAAACAGTTCGATTAGCATCACCATAGAATCCGCCTTGGCAAAACGATGATGTGGGTCGCTTTGTTTTAGCCAGGTCTTGACGATCAACACCACGGCGGCGCCGGAAGAGATGGCAGACACCAAAAAGATCACCACCAAGATGCTGTTAGACCAGACGATATTGTGTTTAATGTCACCGATCAGCAGCGCAGTGTAGGAGGCGACACAGACCGCGAGGATAAGATTGATCAACGCATAACCACGACTGGAAAAGGTTTCTTGATTACACCGCTTAAAGGAGAAGCAAAACAGCAGTGCGAAGACGATCGCCAGGGTCAAGAGCCAGGTACCTATACTCATCATGGAACTGGGCTCAAAGGTCATGAACAGGCGATAGAAGCGCAGCAGCTTACTCATATCACCGTTGAAGATGCCGTACTGGAAAGAGGTCAGATCGAAGACGATCATTCCAGTACCCAACATCAGGAGTAACAAACCTGCGATGGCACTAAATTTCGCCGTCGACCAATGGTGGGTGTGCACCACCTTCTCGGACAAAACCAGGGCACCACTGATAAACAAGGCCCCCGCTCCCGCACCGGCTAAGAACAGATAGGCTGCCACCAACAGCCCCCAATGCACTTCGCTCATAGACATTCCTTATTATTTTATTTACCACTTTACCCAGACAGATTAATTAATGTCGCCTGAGGAAAGATATTTAAGATGATGTATAACAGACCAAGCGGGTGAGATAACCTTAATCACCCTTATTAAAATCATACAAAGCAAAATAAAATAAATAAGGAGCCAGATCACACTAACCTTTAAGCATATTGACTCAATAATGATAATTTGAAGAAAGTAGTTATTTTCACTTTTCGAGAAATCATTTTATGAC
>NZ_JAKEVJ010000109.1:0-11791 GCF_022398425.1 Shewanella sp. Isolate7
CAGCTCTGGCTTTGATAGCAGCGACAGTTCAAGGCATTCAACTGAGGGCATGCCGAGGCCTGCTGAAGTTGAATAACGCCGAAATGGTGTTGCTATCAAAGCCCCGCAGGGCGAGGCTTACAGCGGTATTTGCTGCGTTACAGTTCTTGCGAAGGACTAGGGCCATTCGCTGCAAACTGTGCCTTGCATCTATCCACTTTAAGCACACGCAGAGCAAGTACGGGACTTATTCGCACCTTCCTTAGCTATTAAGTTAGCTATTAAGTTAGCTATTAAGTTAGTTCTTGAGTTAGCTATTAAGTTAGCGCTTGAGTTAACGCTTAATGCTAGCCGAGGGTCTGAAGCTGGCGAACCTCGCCCGGCAGCAGCGTTCCCAAGTGAATATCGCCGATGCGCACCCTGACTAACCTGAGGGTGGCAAAGCCTACGGCGGCGGTCATCTTACGTAGCTGACGATTCTTCCCCTCTGTGATGGTGATTGCCAGCCAGCTGGTGGGGCCGTGACGAGCATCTCTGATTTTGCGCCCTCTGCCTGGCAAGCTCGGCGCTTGCGCCAGTCGGTGTGCCCGGCAGGGCAGGGTAAGGTATTTTTCACCCTTGATTCCTATCTCGACTCCCTCGCAGAGACTGGCGATAGCCTGGTCGGTGATCTCGCCATCGAGCTGCAGATAGTACTCCTTCTCAATTGACTTGCTGCGCACCGCATGGCTGGTCTTGCCGCTTGTAGTCAGCAGCAGTAGCCCTTCTGAATCATGATCCAGCCGACCGATCGCCATGATACCGCTTGGGAAGTCGGCCAGCTCGCCCAGCAGGGGCTTACGCTTGCGCCGCTCGGCGACAAATTGGCTCAGGTAGCCATAGGGCTTGTAGATCATGAAGTGCTGGGGCTGAGTGATATCTTGCGCCTCTGTGCTTGTCTGTTCTGATGAGCCTGGTGCTGCCTGCATGTGCGTCTGATTGTGCGTCTGATTGAGGGGGACTGGCATAGGTTTCTCTGTGATAAAGGGCAGGGCTAGCTTACCACGAATGGCGTGTCGATTTTACCATCAGATTAATAATGACAACGCTGTCATTTGTGGTTATAGTAATGTTAATTTATCTTGTCGACGCTCAGCTGTGATGCTGACAGGCGTCGAGAGAGCGCGTTAACTACCAGGGCCGAGAAGAGTCAAATCATGCAAATTGTTATTCTAAGAGACAGCGACGAGGTGGCCGAATATGGCGCCAACCTCATTATCAATCAGCTTAAGCGTAAGCCGGATTCGGTCTTGGGACTGGCGACGGGATCGACCCCTGTATCCCTCTATCAGCGCCTGATTGCCGCCAACCAGGCCGGGACTGTCTCTTTCAAGGCCGTGACCAGCTTTAACCTGGATGAATACCTGGGTTTAGCGGGTAGCCATCCCCAGAGTTATCGCTACTTCATGAATAGCCAGCTGTTCGACGCCATAGATATCGATAAGGCCAACACCCATGTGCCGCCGGGAGACGCCGAGGATCCCATCGTCGCCTGTGAAGCCTATGAGGCGCAGATCCAGGCCGCCGGCGGTATCGACATTCAGCTGCTCGGCATAGGCCGCAACGGGCATATCGGCTTCAACGAGCCCTCATCGGGTTTGATGTCACGTACCCGGGTGAAGACCTTGACCAAGGCGACCATTGAAGATAACGCCCGCTTCTTCGACGAAGGGGAGTATCAGCCGCATCTGTCGATCACCATGGGGATAGGCACTATCCTGGATGCCAAAAAAGTGTTGCTGCTGGCAACCGGCGAGAGCAAGGCCGAGGCGATTCGCGCCGCGGTAGAGGGCGCCCTGAGCGCGGCCTGTCCCGCCTCGGCGCTGCAACTGCATCGCGACGCGGTGTTGGTGATCGATGAGGCGGCGGCATCTAAGTTGGCCGACAAGGCGTTCTATCGTCATATCGAGGCGGAAAACCAGCAGCTGCAGGCAAGACTGGCCGCACTGAAGGCGAGTCGCTAAGCGCTGCTCACTCGCACCTGCCTTACTTAGGTCTGCCTCACTCAAGCCAGCCTACTCGAGTTAGCCTCACTCTGCTGTTTATCGTCGACTGTTGTATGTCGGTGTAAAGCGCATCCCCCATCTGTGATGCGCTTTTTGTTTGTGTGGGGAGAGCTGACGTCGCAACGCCTTGTTAATTATCCACTCTCGTTTCGTTTTCATCGCGCGATGGCTTTCCTGTCGCCGCAATCTTGACTATGTTATGACAAGTAGCGCATGCCCTGAGCAGTTCTCTGGGGCAGCTTGTGCCAGTCCTAAGGAACTCGTCATGCTAAAGAAACTCTTGATACTCGTGTTGCTGCTAGCCTCGTCCCCCTTTATTGCCGCCCTCTTTATCGAAGAAGATTATCGTGTGGATACCCAGGTCGTCATAGATAGACCCAATGAGCAGGTGTTCGAGTTCCTGAGAAGGCTCAAAAATCAGGATCAGTTCAGCGTGTGGGCCAAGATGGATCCGGCCATGGAGCAATACTATCGCGGTGAGGATGGTTCAGTGGGCTTCGTCTCCGGCTGGTGCAGCGATAATCCGGATGTGGGCTCCGGCGAGCAGGAGATCATGGCGATCTTTCCCGGCAAACGTATCGAATATCAGCTGAGGTTTATGACGCCGTTTGAATCTGTGTCCTCCGCCTATATCACCACCCAGGCGCTAGGGTCGAATCAGACCGAGGTGCATTGGGGCTTTAGCGGCCACATGGCCTATCCGATGAACATTCTGCTGCCGCTGATGCAGGTGGATGTCATGGTCGAGCGGGATCTCAGCCAGGGGCTGAATAATCTGAAAACCTTACTCGAGACAAACTGAGGGAATGGCGATGGAGAAGCACAACATCTTTCAATCTTTGCCGGAGGATCTCACCCTGGAGGCTTTCGAGCCTCTTGTGGATACGGGTAGCGTGCTGATAGAGCGTATCGTCTCTAAGGCCCATCGCACGCCCGAGGGGCAATGGTACGATCAAGACAGAAATGAGTGGGTCATGGTGCTCCAAGGAGAGGCGACCCTAGTGTTCGAGGGCGCCGAGGTGGTGCACCTCAAGGTGGGCGATCATCTTAATATTTCTGCCCATTGTCGTCACAGGGTGAGCTGGACCAGCGAGACCATGGAGACCCTCTGGTTGGCGGTGCATTACTGATTAACGGCGCGATAGAACCGGCACCTGGTCATTAATGTGAGCGACAAATAGGGCTAAGGCGAGCCATCTCGCCGATAATCTGGTGAAAAAATGCGCGATGGCGAGGTGTTTTGTGAGCCAGGTCTGTTATAATCGCGCCCCTAATTTTTATCTATCTGTGATCTGATTCGAGTACCTTGATGGACAAGCCTGAGATTTTTATCCCCGATAGCGCCGCCAGTGCGCCGGTAACCACCCGCTCAAACCGCCTCGAGCTTCTGGCGCCCGCCAAGAACGCCGACTATGGTATCGAGGCCATCAAGCATGGTGCCGACGCCGTCTATATCGGTGGCCCCGCCTTCGGTGCCAGAGCGACGGCAGGCAATAGTGTCGAGGATATCGCGCGTCTGTGTGAGTTTGCCCACCGCTACCATGCCCAGGTATTTGTCGCCATCAACACCATCCTGATGGACGACGAGCTGGACGCCGCGCAGAAGCTGATCTGGCAGGTATATGAGGCCGGCGCCGATGCGCTGATCGTGCAGGACATGGGCGTGTTGCAGCTGGATATTCCGCCTATCGCCCTGCACGCCAGTACCCAGATGGATAACCGTAACCCAGAGAAGGTCGCCTTCCTCGAGCAGGTGGGCTTCTCACAGGTGGTGCTCGCCCGAGAGCTTGGCCTGAGTCAGATCCGCGACGTGGCGGCCAAGACTAATATGCAGCTGGAGTTCTTCATCCACGGCGCCCTGTGTGTCGCCTACAGCGGCCTGTGTAACCTGAGTCACGCCTTTAGCAATCGCAGCGCCAACCGCGGCGAGTGTTCGCAGATGTGCCGTCTGCCGGGGGATCTCAAGACTCGTCAGGGCGAGGTGCTGGCGCAGAACGAACACCTCTTGTCTCTCAAAGACAACAACCAGACGGATAACTTAGAGGCGCTGATCGACGCGGGCATTCGCTCATTCAAGATTGAGGGGCGTCTTAAAGATCTCAGCTATGTGAAGAACGTGACCGCTCACTATCGTCAGGAGCTGGATAAGATCATCGCGCGCCGCCCCGAGTTTGTCGCCTCGAGCCATGGCCGCTGCGAGCACACCTTCACACCTAACACCGAGAAGACCTTTAACCGTGGTCGCACCGACTACTTCGTTAACGAGCGTAGCCAGGGGGTCAGCGACTTCCGTTCGCCCAAATACATTGGCGAAGAGGTGGGCAAGGTGGCGGCCCTGGGCAAAGACTTTATTCAGGTAGCATCGAGCCATAGCTTCAACAATGGTGACGGCCTGTGTTACTTCCCGCCTAACTATGAGAAGGCCAAGCAGTCTGACGATAAGCTGCAGGGGCTCAGGGTCAACCGCGCCGACGGCAACAAGCTGTATGTGATCGCCGTGCCGGGCGATCTTAAGGTGGGTGCTACCCTGTATCGTAACCATGATCAGGCGTTCGAAACCGTGCTGGCCAAGGAGTCGTCCAAGCGGATTATCAAGGTGGACATGACGCTGAGCGATACCCCCGAGGGGGTCGCCCTGACCATGACGGACCAATATGGCCTGAGCGCCACCTGTGAGCTGGCGATGGAGAAGACCCCGGCCACAGACGTCGAGAAGGCGATGCAGAACCTGAACAAGCAGCTAAGAAAGCTGGGCAGTACAGACTTTGAGGCCCGCGAGATCCGTGTTGAGACTGCCAGCGCCTGGTTTATGCCGGCTTCCCAGCTTAACGGCCTACGCCGTGACACGGTTGCGGCTCTGGAGCAGGCGCGCGTCGAGGGGTATGTGCGCCCGCAGGCGTGGAAATATAATCAGGACGCCACCTATCCCTTTAAGCATCTGAGCTTCATGGGCAACGTGGCCAACGAGAAGGCGAAAGACTTCTATACCCGCCACGGGGTGATCGAGATAGAAGATACCTATGAGAAGAACGGTATCACAGAGGATGCGCCGCTGATGGTGACCAAGCACTGCCTGCGCTTTAACTTCAACCTCTGCCCGAAAGAGGTGCCCGGCATCAAGGCCGAGCCGCTGCAGATAGAGATAGGCAAAGATGTGCTCAAGTTGGTGTTCGACTGCCCTAAATGCGAAATGATGGTTGTCGGCGCTAACCGTCAGGTATAGGCTAGGGAAGGTGCGAATAAGTCCCGCGCTTGCTCTGCGTGTGCTTAAAGTGGATAGATGCAAGGCACAGTTTGCAGCGAATGGCCCTAGTCCTTCGCAAGAACTGTAACGCAGCAAATACCGCTGTAAGCCTCGCCCTGCGGGGCTTTGATAGCAACACCATTTCGGCGTTATTCAACTTCAGCAGGCCTCGGCATGCCCTCAGTTGAATGCCTTGAACTGTCGCTGCTATCAGAGCCAGAGCTGTGCGACGACTTGTTCGCCCCTTCCCTGGGATACACCTCATTTTAGCTATTAAGGAAAATATATGGGACTGCTAGACGCACTGATGGGCAACGCTGCCGAAGTCGATTTACAGGAGCTGGCGCAAGAGCTGGGGCCGATCATGGGAGATAACGAGCAGTTAGCCCTGGCTTACCGGGTGGTGCGCGATATGTTTGTGTTTACTAACAAGCGCCTTATCCTCATCGACAAGCAGGGCGTGACCGGCAAGAAGGTGAGTTATCACTCTGTGCCCTATAAGGCGATCACCCATTTCGAGGTGGAAACCGCAGGTACCTTCGACATGGACGCCGAGTTAAAGCTGTGGATCTCGGGCCAGAAGGAGCCGCTGTTGAAGGAGCTGAAGAAGGGCACTGACGTGGTCGGTATTCAGAAGACGATCGCTAACTTCTCACTTTAGCGCTCACTTCTTACTTTAGAGTTTGGTTCTCGCTCTAGGCGATGACTTCTCGATTTAGTCGCCTCATAGACCCTAACAAGCCCAGGCCTAGGCCTGGGCTTTTTGTTGCCAGTGCCAGCTTGGCGTCGAGAGCAGATCTTGCCCCAAGACCTTGGTCTGCCCCAACTGTTTATCCAGTTCGATGAGCTGGCAGGATTCAAATTCGTTCAGGGCGTTGATCAGGCGATTGGCGTGGGAGACCACCCATAGCTGACATACCTCAGATGCCTTGGCAATAAGCCTGGCCAGTGCCGGTAGCAGATCCGGATGCAGGCTGGTTTCAGGCTCGTTCAATACCATCAGCTCCGGCGGCCTGGGTGTCAGCAAGGCCGCGATCAACAGCAGATACCTTAAGGTGCCATCGGAGAGTTCCTTGGCATTGAGGGGCCTGAGCAGTCCCTCCTGATGAAACTCGAGGCCCAACATCCCACCTGGCTGGGCAGCTATGGTGACCCGGGCACCGGGAAAGGCGTCGCTCACCGCCTCGTCGAAGTCCTGCCTGTCGCCAATCTCGAAGATGGTTTGAATCGCCGAAGCCAGGTCTCGCCCATCATGATGCAACACCGGGGTACGGGTCCCCAGCTGTGGCTGACGGGCAGGGGCCTCGCCATCACTGCGAAAATGGTCGTAGAAACGCCAGGCGCGAATGCTGTCTCTGAGTCTTAGCACCTCGGGTGTACGTACTGGGTCCGACAGCTCGGTGAAGATACTGTCGCCATTTTGCATGTGTTGGTTCAGGCTCAGCCAGCCGTCTTGTCCCCCTTGCTGGGCGCGCCCCTTCACCATGGGGCCACGGCGCTCTACCAGCACGGCGGCGGGGCGATACTTATGGCCAACCCAAATCGCCTCACGTTTAATCTGGGGATCCAGCCCAAAGAGGGTGGTGCTATCAGGTTTGGGCAGACCAAGCTCAATCAGGTAGCTAAACTCGTCGCCGGCAAAGCCCAGTCTTAACCGCTTAGTCTGTTGGCGAACAGTAGGCGTGATTTCTGTCTCGCCGCTTAACATTCCTTTAGTAAGGTTTTCCGGTCCCGCCCAGAAGCAGGAGTCTAGTCCGCCCTCCTGAGCCAGGGCATTGACTACGCCGCCTTGTGCCGTTTGTGCCAGCAGACGCAGCGCCTTATAGAGATTGGACTTACCACTGCCATTGGCGCCTGTCACCAGATTGAGCTGGCCGAGAGGCAGACGTATGTCGCGTAAAGAACGGTAGTTACTGATGGCTAAGGTGGTCAGCATGGCTTATTCGGGTTGAGATGAGCTTGGGTAATAGTGGCATCTTTAATCTCTCGATGCCATAAGAGGCCAGAAGGAAAACGAGCTTAGCCCTGATTTTCCTTGGCCAGATGCGCCTTACGCTCGGGCGTGTAGTGCCACCAGGGCTGCGCCTCTTCGCCTTCCATGAAACGCACCGCGGCGATAAAGACATCGATGACGCAGGGGTCGTGACGCTCGCCCGTGATGGCTTCGAGCCTAGCGTGCATCTGGTAGGGATCTTGGCCGACAAGATCCCTCGGCTGCGCTAGTCCAAGCTTATGCAAGTCCTCTGCGGTGGCCTTGCCCACATTGGGGATCATGGTAAATGTGGTGATGCTAGCTCGCCCGGCTTTGGTCATGATCTGCTCCTGTTGATATGGTTAAAGTGTAGGGCCTATTACTGGCGCTCTGCTGCTGGCTGTTATGCCCACAGGGCGTAACCGACGGCGATCAGCATGGCGATGGCGAAGAAAATTCGCAGCGCTCTTGCCGCGCGTGGGCGGGAAAACACGGTCGCAACAGGCCACCGAAGGCTAGCCAGAGGCTGTCTACCAGGGTGGCGACCAGCAAGGCGCAGATACCTGTGGCCAGATAGCCCAGGCTGGTGTTCTCGAGTGGCAGCAAGAACTGAGAGAAGATGGCAAGAAAGGCCGCGTAGGCCTTGGGGTTGAGCAGGTTTAGGATAAAGCCATCCCTAAAACTCGGCGCCCGCTGGGCCGCGTCTAACTGAGTGCAGGGGGCGCTGGCGATCTTATAGGCGATAAAGGCGATATAGGCGGCGCCCAGCAGTTGGCAGGTGAGCCTAAGCTCGGGAAAGCGACTAAACAGGGCGGCGAGCCCAATGCTGGCACCAATAATGGCGACCGAGAGTCCCAGGAGTATGCCCGCAAGAAAGGGGGCGCCGCGTCTGATGCCAAAGGTGGCCCCTGTGGCGGCAAGCGCCAGTGGCGCGGGGCCTGGCGAGCCCAAGAGCAATCCGGTTGCCGCGATTAACGAAAGTAGTGATTCCAACATGCCAGGCTCCTTGTACACATTATCCATCGGGCAACCCATTTACCCGGACTCAGCATCATATCTTGAATGGCCGGCGTGTAAAGTCATCAGCTAAACTGGCGCGGCTGCCTGGCTGCAAGTTTATCGCTACACCTGCACAGCTTTCCTTACAGCAGCCCTTACTGTTGTTTAAGACAGGCCTTACTTGGTTTCGCTGCTTCTCTCTCTGTTTCGACAGCTCTATTCGGGCTGGTGTTTGACTATGTCTTGCTGCCAGCGATCGGCGAGAAAGTCGATGAAGTGACGAATAAGATGTTGCTGATAGCTGCGGGAGAGGTAAACGGCCCACAGCTGCTTGCTCGGCAGATGATAGTCCGGCAGCAGCTCGACCAGCGCCCCCGAGCTTAGGTGCGCATTGGCGAGGTCGCAGGGCAGGTGAATGATGCCTTTGCCTCGCAGCGCGGCCTTGAGGAGCACGCCCATGTCGTTGGCTTGCAGGTTGCCGCTAATCGGTTGCTCAAGGTTTTGATTGTCTTTTACAAATCGCCAGCTGTTTTGGCTGACGTGGATCAGGCAGTTGTGCACGGTGAGAGCGCCGAGCTCAGTGATGGGCTCATGCCTGGCGAGATAGTCAGGTGAGGCGCACAGCACAGAGTCTATCTGCATCAGGCGGCGGGCGATCAGGCTCTCGTCGGGCTGCTGGGTGTAACGCAGGGCGATATCCACCCGTTCGTCGACTAGCTGCACCATCTCGTCGGACAGCACCAGCTGTACCTTGACCTCTGGGTGTGCCTGGGTAAAGTCGTCTACCGCATCGAACAGCAGCGCCTGTCCCAGGCCGATGGGGCAGGCGATGCGTATGCTGCCGACCAGTTCTTGTCGGTGGCGCTGGGCGCGGTTTTGCAGGGCGGCAACCTCGTCGAGTATCTTCTGACAGTAGAGAAACGCCTCTTCGCCTTGTACGCTCAGGCTGACGCTACGTGTGGTGCGATGCAGCAGGCGCAGCCCCAGCCAGCGTTCCACCTCCTGAATGTGGCGGGAGACCTGTAGTCGGCTCAGGTTCAGTTGCTCGGCGGCCTGGGTGAAGCTGCCGCAGCTGGCGACCTCGACGAAGCTGCGAATAGCACTGATCTTATCCATATTGGCAACCCTATTTAGTAACACAGAGTGAAACAATAACGCTCTATTTAAGCTGTTTGTCACGATAATGCTGCTAAGTAAACTGGTGTCAATCGAGTCAAACAGTGAGGAAGAGAAGATGAATATAGCGATCATTGGCGCCACAGGTTGGATAGGCAGCACACTGATGCAGGAGGCGCAGCGTCGCCAGTTGTCGGTTACCGCCCTGGTGAGAGATCCTGCCAAGTTAACCGGCGAGACTGAGGCGCGGGCCTTAGATCTTGAGCAGGCGATAGACCCTCAGGTATTTGAGGGGATCGATCTGGTGATCGCCGCCGTGGGCGGACGCGCCTCGGGTCAGCATCAGCTGGTGCCATCGAGCGCCAAGGCGCTACTCGAGGTGCTGCCCAAGACGCAGGTGAAGCGCCTCTTGTGGGTCGGCGGCGCAGGTAGCCTGGAGCTGGCTCCCGGTGTGACCTTAGTACAATCGCCGGACTTTCCGCCAGAATATAAGGATGAGGCCCTGGCCCAGGGTGAGGCGCTTAAGGTGTTTCGAGAGAGCGACTCGGCCGTTAACTGGACCTTTGTCAGCCCGGCCGCCGAGATCTATCCAGGTGACAGCGAAGCTGCTTACCGCATTGGTGGCGATCGGTTTTTTACCGATGACGCAGGGCGCAGCCGCATCTCGGTAACGGATTACGCTAAGGCGATGTTAGATCTCATCGCTTCAGATGACTATGGCCGTCAGCGGATCAGCGTCGCCTACTAAGAAGCGACAAGGGGCTCTGGCCCAGATATAAAAAAAGCCACTCAATGAGTGGCTTTTTTTATAAGGCTGTTTGATAAGGCTGGGTCTGGCCTATGGCTTAACCGTCTTGACGCCTTCAGGGGTGCCGACCAGCAGCACGTCTGCGCCGCGGTTGGCGAACAGGCCGTTGGTGACCACGCCGACGATCTGATTGATCTGCTCTTCCAGCTCTTTTGGATTAACGATCTTCATGTTGTAGACATCGAGGATCACGTTGCCGTTATCGGTAACAACGCCTTCGCGGTAGACAGGATCGCCACCTAGTTTTACCAGTTCGCGTGCCACGTAAGAGCGCGCCATAGGGATCACTTCGACCGGCAGCGGGAACTCGCCCAATACCTCAACTTCCTTGGTGTTATCCACGATACAGACGAACTTGTCGGCCACGGCGGCGACAATCTTCTCGCGGGTCAATGCCGCGCCGCCACCCTTGATCATGTCCATGTGGCCATTGATCTCATCGGCACCATCGACATAGACAGAGAGCTGATCGACAGAGTTCAGATCAAAAACCGGGATCCCCAGCGCCTTCATCTTCTCGGTCGAGGCCTCAGAGCTAGACACTGCACCTTCGATGTCGGCCTTCATGGTGGCCAGGGCATCGATAAAGTGGTTAACGGTCGAGCCGGTACCTACGCCGACAATACTGTCTTTCTCAACATACTCGAGCGCAGCCCATCCGGCGGCTTTTTTCATTTCATCTTGAGTCATAAGGAGTTCCTATAAGGATAAACGAAGCATTTTGTCGTCATTATACCTTTAGTTCTCCTCGGGAGTATGTCAAATGACGCAGTTTGTTACTTTAGCGAAGAATTTATCTAGGGCCTGTTGACCTTTTGAGAACAATTTTTGTTCTAATTGAGCTCGTTCAAATCGCGGCATAAGGCTTGAAGTATAGTTATTTTATATAAAAGCCGAGTAACAAAGCGTTGAACGTGCTCAAGACGAACCCTGCGGGCAGCGTCTGTATCACTTTTCTACTGCGTTATCGCTCATTGATGTAGTGCACTACATGACAATCGCTCTGCCTTGTATTAAAGCGATACAGAATGCTGCAAAAATGAACGCGAAAGATAAACAGGCCCTAGGGCCTGTTGACCTTTTGAGAACAATTTTTGTTCTAATTGAGCACGTTCAAATCGCGGCATGAGGCTTGAAGTATAGTTATTCTATATAAAAGCCGAGAAACAAAGCGTTGAACGTGCTCAAGACGAACCCTGCGGGCAGCGTCTGTATCATTTTTCTACTGCGTTATCGCTCATTGATGTAGTGCACTACATGACAATCGCTCTACCTTGTATAAAAGCGATACAGAATGCTGCAAAAATGAACGCGAAAGATAAACAGGCCCTAGGGGAAATTTGTGTGAAATCTCTCAACTTAGGCCTGTGGTGGGGGATTTGTAGTGGTCAACTAAAATTGGCCACGGTTTTGTATTCAAGCCAGTATCTTCGCTCTGACTCATTGGGTGTCAGCCCACCGTTATATTGATGTGGTCTCAGCTGACTGTAATACCCCGTCACATATCGTGAAATTTCACTCTTAGCCTCACCGATATCCCGATAGCCGGTCATCGGTATCCATTCTGTTTTTAAGCTTCTAAAGAAGCGCTCCATCGGGCTGTTGTCCCAGCAGTTTCCTCGTCGACT
>NZ_JAKEVJ010000011.1:0-73634 GCF_022398425.1 Shewanella sp. Isolate7
AGTTCCCTAAGTTCCCTAGGCATTACTCACCCGTCCGCCGCTCGTCATCTTCAAAAGCAAGCTTTTGAAATGTTACCGCTCGACTTGCATGTGTTAGGCCTGCCGCCAGCGTTCAATCTGAGCCATGATCAAACTCTTCAATTAAAAGTTTTTCTGCTCCACTCTTTATTCAAAAGGAAGCGACTCAATGAATTCTGATTCATCACTTAGACTCGGAAGAATCTAAGGATGTTTGTACATATTACTATGGACTCTCACTATCTCTAGTAAAGAATTGCATTGAGATTTAAATCGTTTTCGATTAACTCAATACCTGTGAGTGTCCACACAGATTTCTTGTTTTATCTTGTTAAAGAACGTTCGCCTCATACTGGAGTCCAGCGGGCTAGGGCTGCGTATTCTACGCTTCTCCCTGTCGGCGTCAAGCGCTTTTTTCAAAAAACTTTCAAGTGGTTAATTACTGTGCTATCGCACTGTAACCACCGGCTTAAAAACTTGAACCGCTTGTTACCTTGACTCGACCAGCTTGCCTACTCGCTTCGCTAAGTAGCGCCGTTTGCCGTGTCAGTGGGAGCGCATTATAGGGAGCCAAATCTTTTGTGCAAGGGCTTTTTTGACAAAAGCAATCTATCGAACAAAAAACACCCAAAAGGTGGTTTACCCAGCCAAAACCCACACACAACGCCAACAAGCGAGTAACGATAACAACACAACCTTTGGTTACCCTATCGATTTTGATCCTATCAAGTTCAAGCAGCGCTTGTTCAAAACCGGAAAATAAGTTTGGCACAAAAACATTCACTCTGCCAAAAATCTTAGCGACCTCATTAAAAGGCTGTCACAGCCCCCATTTATCCCCGTTGCAAGGACTCATTACTGTGCGGCTGTTACTGCTTCTTGTCGGCATCTTCTGAGTCTTGCTCAGTTTGTTTGGCCTCGCATTCAGTATCTATCTCTTGAGTATCTATCTCTTGAGTATCTGTCTCTTGAGTATCTGTCTCTTGAGTATCTGTCTCTTGTGTATTCGTCTCTTGAGTAATGTCGGCATCGTTCTCATCACCCACCACATGACTCACCTTTAATTTCTTTACCGTGCGTATGGTATAGATAGGGCCAGAGAGGGCGTAGAGACTAAAGACGATAAACAAGATGGTCGCTGGTTGCACCGAAACCACCACAAACAGGCCCACCAGTGCCAGAATGACCATAAAGTTAACCCGGCCGCGCCAGTCATAGTCTTTAAAGGAGTAGTAACGGAAGTTACTCACCATCAAGAGACCGGCACAAGCTGTCATTAGCAGCGCCAATATACTTACCTGTTGGCCCTCAATCTCATAATAGGTGCCCGTCCAGATTGCTCCAGCGATGATAGCCGCGGCGGCAGGACTCGCCAATCCCTGAAAGTAGCGCTTATCGGCGACGCCAACCTGGGTATTGAAACGCGCCAGTCGTAATGCGGCACCGGCACAATAGATAAATGCGGCCAACCAACCGACCTTGCCCAGATCGGCCAAGGCCCAGTTATAGGCGATCAACGCGGGGGCGACCCCGAAGGAGACCATATCGGCCATGCTGTCATATTCGGCGCCGAATGCACTCTGGGTATTAGTCATCCTTGCGACCCGTCCGTCGACACCGTCGAAGATCATGGCGACAAAGATGGCGATCGCCGCCGCTTCAAAGTGGCCATTCATGGAGGCAATCACCGCATAGAAGCCGGAAAACAATCCCGCTGTGGTGAACAAGTTAGGTAAAAGGTAGATACCGCGGTTCTTAACCGTCTCTTTGTTTAAATTTTGCATATAATAAGGAGCAAGGTTATCTTGATAAAATAGAAAGATAACACAGATTTAAGCTCACTTTTTATACGGACCTCTAATTGTTGGCAGATGAGGCATCTCTTGCACTCTCTCCCGGCCTAAATATGGACACTATGATGACCGGAAAATTTTATCTTAGCGCACTACTTAGCCTATTCCTTTGTGCCCCCGCGCTGGCAACGACCATCTATAAGTGGGTAGACGAAAACGGAGTCACCCACTACAGCCAGGAAAAGCCTCCCGAGGCTAAGACAGAAAAACTCTATAGCGAAGATATCGAACAGAAAAAAGTCGGCTTTACCGCCCCTAAGGTCACTGAAAAACAGGGAGAACCAAAAAGCGAGGCCGCGTTAGCCGCCGAAGCGATCAACGAGAAAGATAAGGCCCAAGCCCAAGCCATCTGCGAAAATGCCAAGCATCAGTTGAGCGTACTCGAGACCTATACTCGCCTGACACGTAAGAATGAAGAAAGTGGTGAAATGGTGCGCATGACTGAGGAAGATAGGCAATCAGAGATCGCCGCGCAGAAACAACGTATCAAACTCTTCTGCGTCAAATAAATATATATAGAAGTAGAAGCGACAACCCGACATGCCGCGGTTGTCGCTTGATGTTTCTTATAGAACCCTGTTCGACTTCTACTTACTAGCGCCTTTCGAACTGCTACCTTTCACCATATACATAGAGCGACTCACGCCATCCTGGCAGGCCTGGATGCCCGCATTCCAGCCCTTGTCAAATTCGCTCAAGCCATCCAACACCTTATCCTTCATCCCTTCTAAGGTATCGGCGCCTGGATTTTGTTTCAGGTAACCGGCGCTTCGACAGCCAGTGTTGTAACCAAAACGATAGAGGCTGTCATAATCGACACTGCCCACACCGATAAAATACGGGCCGCTGCTTTCCTCTGGTGCCGAGCGACATGCCGTCATCAATACGGCCAGAGATGCTATAACTGCTAACCTTGCTTTCATCCAATACTCCTTCACTGTATAAAAACTCAAATTAGGAAGAGATACCGCCCTTTGCAAACTAGTTCAAATAATAGACAAGTGCAATCTGATGCCCCTGATAAAAAAAGCCCAAACCTAGGTTTGGGCTTTTTACAGGACTGAGTAATTGGACTAAGCAATCGAACTAAGCTACCGAACTAAGTCACGAGACTAAATTACAAAGCTAAGTTACAAGAGCGAGCCTCATTGATGAAAGGCGAGCTCGCCCCCCGCGGCATCGACCTTGATTGGTGCGCCGGGTAACAGCTCGCCGCTCAAGAGTTTCTGCGCCAGTGGGTTTTCGACCTCTTGCTGCAGGGCACGCTTCAGCGGCCTTGCACCATAGACAGGGTCGAATCCAGCCTGAGCGATCAAGGCTAAGGCATCGTCACTCACCTCAAGCTCAAAGTCTTTCTCCGCCAAGCGCGCCTTCAGATTGTCTATCTGGATCTGCGCAATATGAGCGATATGCTCTGACTCCAATGGGTGGAAGACCACGCTTTCATCGATACGGTTGAGGAACTCGGGCCTGAAGCTGTGTGTCACCACATTCATCACCTCACTCTTCATCTCGGCATAACTGGCAATACCGAAGCGTTCTTGAATTACATCTGAGCCCAGGTTCGAGGTCATGATCACCACTGTATTACGGAAATCCACCGTACGCCCCTGACCATCGGTCAGGCGACCATCGTCCAGCACCTGCAGCAGGATGTTGAACACGTCGGGATGAGCCTTTTCCACCTCATCGAGCAAGATCACCGAATAAGGCTTACGTCTCACCGCTTCGGTGAGATAACCACCCTCTTCATAGCCTACATACCCTGGAGGCGCACCAACCAGGCGTGACACCGAATGCTTCTCCATAAACTCGGACATATCGATACGCACCATGGCCGATTCGGTATCGAACAGGAACTTCGCCAATGACTTACACAGCTCAGTCTTACCCACACCGGTAGGGCCGAGGAAGAGGAAGGAGCCGATAGGACGATTCGGATCCGCAAGTCCGGCGCGGCTGCGACGAATGGCATTAGCCACCGCATCCACGGCCTCGTTTTGTCCAATCACCCGGGTATGCAGCGCTTCTTCCATGTGTAACAGCTTCTCTTTTTCCCCTTCGAGCATCTTAGACACAGGGATACCGGTCGCCTTAGACAGGACTTCGGCAATCTCCACGTCGGAGACCTTGTTACGCAACAGCGTCATATCCTGCATCTCGGCCTGCGCCGCCAGATCCAGCTGTTTCTCGAGCTCGGGAATACGGCCATATTGCAGCTCCGACATGCGGGTCAGATCCCCTGCACGCCTCGCCACCTCGAGATCCATACGGGCCTGCTCGAGATCCGCCTTGATATGCTGGGTGCCTGCCAGTGCTGCCTTCTCGGTATGCCAGACCTCGTTAAGTTCGGCGGCCTTGGCCTCGACTTCGGCTAGCTCACTGCGCAAGGTGCTAAGACGACGCTGACTGGCCTCGTCACTCTCTTTGATCAGGGCCTGCTCCTCCAGCTTAAGCTGTATGGTGCGGCGCTCTAACCTGTCCAGTGGCTCGGGCTTAGAATCTATCTGCATACGGATACTGGAGGCCGCCTCATCGATGAGGTCGATCGCCTTATCGGGCAGTTTTCTGTCAGAGATATAGCGATGAGACATGCTGGCCGCCGCCACGATGGCCGGATCGGTGATCTCCACATGGTGGTGCAGCTCATAGCGCTCTTTCAGGCCACGTAAAATCGCGATGGTGTCTTCGACGCTTGGCTCATCCACCAGCACCTTCTGAAAACGACGCTCGAGCGCGGCATCTTTCTCGATATATTGCCGATATTCATCCAAGGTGGTGGCACCGACACAGTGCAGGTCACCTCTGGCCAATGCCGGCTTAAGCATGTTACCCGCATCCATGGCGCCATCACTCTTACCTGCGCCGACCATGGTATGTAGCTCATCGATGAAGAGGATCACCTGGCCCTCTTCCTGCGCCAGCTCATTGAGTACCGCCTTGAGACGCTCCTCGAATTCACCACGATACTTAGCACCGGCCACCAGCGCACCTAAGTCGAGTGACAACACCCGCTTATTCTTGATCCCCTCAGGCACCTCGCCATTGATGATGCGTTGGGCCAGGCCCTCGACGATGGCTGTCTTACCTACGCCCGGCTCACCGATGAGTACAGGGTTGTTCTTGCTGCGGCGTTGCAGCACCTGAATCGTACGGCGGATCTCATCATCACGGCCGATCACGGGATCCAGCTTGCCCTGCTCGGCGCGCTCGGTCAGATCCACGGTAAACTTCTTCAGCGCCTGACGCTGATCTTCGGCGTTAGGGTCATCGATATTCTTGCCAAGACGCACCTCTTCGATGGTCTTCTCCAGCAGTTCCTTGGTGGCGCCCGATTTCTTCAGGCATTGCGCCAACGCGTCGCTGCCCTCAAGGGCGGCCAACACGAAGAGTTCGCTGGAGATATACTTGTCTTTACGCTTTTGCGCCAATTTGTCACACAGATTCAACAGGCGAATCAGCGCCTGCGACAGCTGAACGTCACCGCCTGTGCCCTCAATTTGAGGTAAACGTTCTAGCTCCTGACTCAGGGCAGAACGCAAGGTGCTAACCGAGATCCCGGCCTGGGTCAGCAATGGATGGATAGAACCGCCATCTTGGTTAAGCAACGCCATCATCAGATGAATCGGCTCGATAAACTGATGGTCACGCCCCAACGCTAATGACTGAGCATCGGAGATTGCTATCTGGAATTTGTTCGTCATACGATCGAGTCGCATACAGCCTCCTAAAAAATTAACGAATGAAGGAAACCTTCAGTGCTTTGTTACCAGTATAGATGGGGGCTTTTTAGGAGGATTCAAGCAACAAGAGAAAAATTGCTGAATTTTTGTACTAGTTTTCCAGCCAGATAAAAGAGGCCATACGACCGGTTTTCGCCTCGCGGCGATAGGAGAAATAGTCGGCACTCAAGCTATAGGTGCAGTGGGGCAATTGATAGACGCCGCCAACACCGAGACGCTCAGCACGATAGCGGGCTATCCCTTGCAGATCGGCTAAAAACCTATCGGCGCTCGGCTTAAAAAAGTCTGCGGTTTCAGCATGCTGAGCGATAAACTGCGCCCTAACCTCACCGCCGACCTCGAAGGCATCCGGGCCTATACAAGGGCCAAGATAGAGGAGTAGCTCTTCGGCAGGCGCATCAAACTCGGCGATAGCCGCCTCGACGATGCCATTACACAAACCGCGCCAACCGGCATGTACCGCCGCCACCTGAGTCGCCGCACGATCGCAAATCAGCACTGGCAGGCAGTCGGCGGTCATCACCACACACACATGCTCGCCACTGCGACAGAAACTGCCGTCTGCGGTGCGGTTAACATCCTGGTCCAGATTCACCAGCTCGATGCCATGAACTTGCTGCAGCCAGGCTGGCTCGGCTGACATGCCCAGAGCCTTTGCCGCAAGCAAACGGTTTTGACGCACAAGCTCGGGGTCGTCGCCCACATGGTCGCCAAGATTGAGGCTATCGAAGGGTGACAGGCTCACGCCCCCCTGACGCTGGCTAAAAGCCAGCTTCACGCCAGGCGGGATGAACCAGTCTTGAGGCAACATGATTAATATTCTGCCGGATGAGCCTTGGTGTCATCACGCAGGGCTTGAGTTAAGGCCACCATATCTTCAGGAATTGGCGCCTGCCAGCTCATGATCTCGCAGGTGAAGGGGTGCGCCAGCTCAAGGCGAACGGCGTGCAGCGCCTGACGCTTAAAGCCGTTTAGCGCCTCCATCAATTCAGGCGTGGCCTTCTTAGGTGGACGTGGGCGACCACCATAGACAGGATCACCGACTAAAATATGGCCTATGTGTGCCATGTGCACCCTGATCTGGTGGGTACGGCCGGTTTCCAGGCGTAGGCGTAGACGGGTATGGGCACGGAACTTCTCCGCCACACGGTAATGGGTCACCGAGGGGCGACCGCCGTGGTGCACCGCCATATGAGTACGCTTGGTCGGATGGCGCGCAATCGGTTCATCGACCACGCCACCGGCCGTCATGGTGCCGGAGACGATCGCCTCATATTCACGGGTGATCTCACGTGCCTGCAAGGCCGCTACCAGGTGGGTCTGCGCCTCGACTGTCTTTGCCACTACCATCAAACCTGTAGTGTCCTTATCGAGACGATGTACGATACCGGCCCTTGGCACCAGCTCAATTTCAGGGCAGTGATGCAAGAGCGCGTTCATCAGGGTGCCGTCGCTGTTGCCTGCGCCGGGGTGAACCACCAGGCCAGCCTGCTTATTGACCACGATAATATGGTCATCTTCGTAGACGATGTCTAAATCGATCGCCTGCGCCTCGGCCTTGATCTCTTCCTTGAGGGTGGCTTCAATCTCAATCTCCTGCCCCTCTAGGACCTTTTCTCTCGGTTTAGTCTGCACCATACCATCGACGTAGACGGCACCAGCCTGAATCCACTCTTTAATACGTGTACGGGAGTAATCAGGGAACAACTCGGCCAAGGTTTGGTCTAATCTCTGCCCGGTTTGTGTTGCTGTGATCTCGCTTTTTAGATTAATCTCTTGTGTCATAGGAACCGTACCCGCGTTTTGGGGTCCAAAATAAAGTGCTATCTGTTACAATCGGATTGTTTCTATTTTATCGTGAAATGGAAAAATTCTTAAACAACAACTTACAAAGAATCGAATTCAAGTATGCATAATTTTGCTAAAGGCGCAGCTATCGCCTTGTTGTCATTGGCCTTAGCGGCGTGTAGTAGTAAACCAGAAGATGATATCGAACTGAGCAAATCTTCCCCCGAAGTCCTCTATTCTCAAGCCAGAACCTCGATGGAGCTGGGTAATTATAGTAAAGCGGTACGCTCATTAGAGGCGCTAGACTCTCGTTATCCCTTCGGCCCACACAAGACGCAGGTACAGTTAGACCTGATCTACGCATACTACAAGTTGGACGATTCGGCATCGGGCATCGCCAACATCGATCGCTTCATTCGCCTTAACCCCACACATAAAGATATCGACTATGTCTATTATATGCGTGGCCTGGTGAACATGCAGTCGGACAACTATATGTTCCACGACATGCTCAACATAGACAGGACCGACCGTGATCCCAAGGCGGCGCAAGACGCCTTTAAAGACTTCGATCGTCTGATCAAGCAGTATCCCAACAGCAAGTATGCCGCCGATGCCCAGAAACGCATGCAGTTCTTAAAGAACCGTCTGGCCAAATACGCCATTACCGTCGCGGAATACTATATCAAGATGAATGCCTGGAGCGCCGCCGCCGTGCGCGCCCAGACAGTGCTGGAAACCTACCCAGGTACGCCATCTACCGAGCGCGCTCTGGAAATCATGGCGACCGCCTACGAGGAACTCGGCCAGCAGAAACTCAAAGATCACGTACTCATGGTGATGCAGAGTAACTTCCCCAACAACGACATGCTCAAGTAAGCCAGTCTGTTCATACAGAGTAGCCAATGATTTAAGAGGCCCCGCAACGCGGGGCTTTTTTATATCCGCCTCTATGACCCACGCGCAGCTTTAGTCGCTTATTGGTCGACATTAGCAGCCTAACTTACTCAGTACTTAACCAATATAGATGACTCGGTCCTCCGCCCTGTTTCAACCTCGACAGATCCCCTGAATCTCGACATTTGATCTAAAAATCGACGTTTCGGGTAAAAGTTATCCAAACGGGCCAGATAAACAAAGTTTTTGCAAAAATGTGTTGACTCAAATGCGCAAAAGCCTTTTAATGCACCCCGTCGCCCGAATAGCTCAGTCGGTAGAGCAGAGGATTGAAAATCCTCGTGTCCCTGGTTCGATTCCGGGTTCGGGCACCATATTCTAGGGTGCCTAGCGCACCAAACAAAAAAGCCTCGCACTGCGAGGCTTTTTTGTTTCTATTCAACTCTACCCATTTCAATCTTTTGCTATACCTATAGACACGACATAAGTTTTAGCTTTCTGCTATTTACTCCTTTTTTTGGGTATCTATATGAACAATATTCAAATCAAGCACAAGATGGCTTTCGGTATCTTACTCCCCCTCTCGCTCCTCATCTGTATCTGCATCTTAGCAATCAATATGATGAATAATATCGAGAAAGGTGTCGTCACCATCTATAACGATAGAGTCGTTCCACTGGAAGATCTCAAGGTGATTGCCGATGATTACGCGGTATCTGTTATCGACGCCATCAACAAGGCCAATGCCGGTGATTTCAGCGCCGAACAGGCAAACCAGGCCCTGCAGGAAGCAAGTAACAACATAGACAAAAAGTGGCGCCAATACATCGCCACCCAACTCACCAAGGATGAACAACGACTGGTCGATGAAGCCGAACACCTATTTGTCCCGGCCAACCAAAGAATCGCCCACCTGGAGCAGCTGCTCAACGGTAAGTCTGGCAATATTGCCGGCCAACTGCGAGATGAGATTATTCCCCTCTACCGGGTGATCGATCCCATCAGTGGCACCATCGCCGAGTTAATCAGCCTGCAACTCAAGGTCGCCGGCGAGGAAAAGGACAGGGTTGCCGAGATCTACCAATCTTCCCTCACCCTCTTCTTGCTCATCACCCTGGTCGCCGCCGTTGCCAGCATAGTGCTAGGTATCTGGATTAACCGTAGCGTGATGAAACCGATCAACCACATACGTACCCAGCTACTGACCATACAGCAAGACTCGGATCTCACTGTCACCTTCGACCAACTCAACAACGACGAACTCGGCCTAATCTCGACCCGGCTCAACGATGTCTTTCACCACCTGCGAGGCATCCTCAAGGGAGTCACCCATGCGGCCAACAGCGTCAGCGACTCGGCGTTAGCCCTCAACGAGTTTACCCAGGTCTCCAACGCCCGCATTCAGCAGCAACAGGCAGAGACGGAACAGACCGCCACCGCCATGAATGAAATGACAGCAACGGTCAACGAGGTAGCCCAGAGCACCACAGCCGCCGCCGACTCGGCCAGAAATGCCGACCGATTCGCCGCCAACGGCAATGAGATCGTCCAGCTGTCGATTAGCAGTATGCAGGCCTTGTCGATGCAGATCCAAAGCACCTCAGAGGTGATCACCCATCTGTCTCACGAGAGCCAACATATCGGCAGCGTACTGAGTGTTATCAAGGGCATTGCCGAACAGACCAACCTGCTGGCCCTCAACGCCGCCATCGAGGCCGCCAGGGCTGGAGAGCAGGGGCGCGGCTTTGCCGTGGTCGCCGACGAGGTTCGCTCCCTCGCCCAGCGCACTCAGGAGGCGACGCAAGAGATAGAAACCATGATAGAGACACTACAGAGCGGGGTAAACGAGGCGGTCACCGCCATGGATGTGGGCATTAAACAGGTGGATGATGCCAATCAGCAAACCAACAAGGCCGGCGAAGCGCTACAAGAGATCGTTGCCTCGGTCGATAACATCACCGAGATGAACACCCATATTGCTACGGCAGCGGAAGAGCAGAGCAGTGTTGCCGAGAGCATTAACCGCAGTATCATCGCCATCAGTGACATAGCCAGTCAATCGACAGAATCGGCCTTAGAGCTGGGACACTCCATCGCTCAGCTTACCTCACTCGCCGACTCGATGCGCCAGCAAGTGATCACCTTCAAGCTGTGACTCACCCCACCACAAACAGCGGACTAACCTTACGATGCAGTACCTGTAGGTTATTCCGCCCACTCTCTTTTGCCTTATAAAGCTGCTCATCGGCGAGCCTGATCATCTGCTGCCAATCGTCATTGGCAAACTCGGGATGATAACCATCGTAGAGTACGGCGCCCATGCTGACGGTGATGATCTCGAAGGGTGAAGCCTGGTGATAGATATTGAGATCGCGCACTCTCTGCAGCATCCGCTTTGCCAGCAGCTCCATCTGAGCCATGTTGTCGCCATGGATCACCACGCAAAACTCCTCTCCACCATAGCGAGTGACCAACTCGCCGCGGCGACGACACTCGAGCATCAGCGCCTGCGCCACCTTGATAAGCGCCTGATCGCCACTCTGATGCCCAACCGTGTCGTTATAAGGCTTAAAGAAGTCGATATCCAACATGATGAAACCTATCGCCCCCTTACCCTCACGCCACTGCTTATGGGCACGCTCAGCAAAGACTTCTAAGCTGCGACGGTTAGCGATACCGGTGAGAGGATCGTTAAAGGAGAGGGATTCCAGATAATTCTGATGGCGCTGTAGCTTCTCCACCACCAGGTTGAAGGATTCGGTCAGCTTGGCCACCTCTGTGATTGCCCAAGCGGTCGGCATGGTCAAGAGCACGCCGCGATGGGCCATCTTATCCAGCACGGCGTTGGCAACTCGAAGCGGCCTGACCACCAGCGCCGAGAAGGGGATGATGGCTATGTAGGACATCACCAAGACACTTAAGAACATCAAGATCGACTCTACGGTAAAGATAGAGGGAAGCAGGCTTCTGTCGTGATTCACGGTGATCTTGAGCGACGGCACACTGAGTGCGTCATGCAGATACCAGGCGTGTTGCGCGGCAATCTTGTCCACCTTGGGCGGCTCTCGAAATCCCAATGAGATCTGACCCTCTAGCTTAGGCTGAGCCAACACCTCCAGCTCAAACTTTATCAGACTAAATTGCTCTATCTCCTCATGAATCGCCTGACTCACATTACGCACGGCCAGCAGGCTACCCGCAACCTGCCCCTCACCACTACTTGGCATGACGGTCACGTTACTAAAGTAGACCACTTTGTCATTCATGCGCAGCAAGCCGCTGCGCACCGACGGACGATTGCCATCCATCTCGGCCTTCGAAGGAAGTATCTTGCCGACAAATTGCGCCTTGGAGAGGGGCAGACTCTGAGAAACAAACTCGGCACCACTGCTATATTGCCACACCAGCTGATTCTGGCGGTTAAACACATAGAATCCATCTACGTTGGCCGCCTCGAAGGCATTATCAAAGAGATTTTTCTTGGCAAATTGAGGCGACACATTATCGACAAAGGTCACCATGTCATCCCAGATGGCATAGTCGTAACATAGGGTATCGAGATTTTTCTGGGCATAGGCGATCCCTTGCTGAACCGCCTGAAGATCTCTGCCTTGCCTCGAGATCACTTGCTCTTCGATTCTAGGCAGGTAGATAAGATAATAGATACAGCTTACAGTCAGAAACGACAACAACAGGAGCCCAAGGGCTAAAATATTCAGGAAGTGATTTAATCGCATCGACCACGCTCTTTATGTCCTGCACTCTAGATTAGCTTAGTCGACCCGGCGACAGAATTTGAGTATAAACCCTGCATTTCACAAATAAATTTCAAAAAAAAGGGAGGCTAGACCTCCCTTTTATACCAAGCGTTTAAATCTTAAACAGACTCACGGCCTGATAGAGTACCTGGGTTCGCGCCTTCACATCGTCAGAGGCCTTAGCGTTCTCATCCGCCGCCTGGGCCGACTCGGCGGCAATGTCGCGAATCACCACCACATTCTTATTCACCTCTGAGGCCACCATGCTCTGCTCCTCGATGGCCGCGGCAATTTGCGTACTCATATCCATGATGTTGGTGACATCGGCGTTGATCTGCTCCAGCAAGGCACCGGCGCTCGCCGCCTGATCGGCACTTTCTATCCCCTGTCTTTGGGTCGCTTCCATGAGTTGCACTATGGAGCGGGTACGAGACTGCAGGGTCTGGATGATCCCGGCGATCTCCTCGGTCGACTCCTGGGTGCGCATCGCCAGGCTTCTCACCTCATCGGCCACCACGGCAAAGCCTCTGCCCTGCTCACCGGCTCTGGCCGCCTCGATGGCGGCGTTTAGCGCAAGCAGGTTGGTCTGCTCGGCAATGCCACGGATCACATCCAACACACTTCCTATGGTCTCGCTGTCTTTCTCAAGCTCGGAGACCACCTGAGCCGAATCGGTCAGCTGCGCCGCCAATGCCTGGATCTTCTCTATGGTGTGTTCAACGCCTACCTGGCCCTGTTGGGCATTGTCATGGGTATTACCGGCACGTTCCGCTGCCAACTCGGTATTGCTGGCGATCTCATCTATGGTCGCGCCCATCTCGGTGATCGCGGTCGCCACCATATCTGTCTCATTGAGCTGACGCCCCACCCCTTCCGAGGCGCGCGTGGAGTTCTCCGACAGCTCCTGGCAGGAGTGATTGACCACCTCGACCGAGGTCAACACCTCTCTGATCAGCGACTGAAACGACTCGACCATGCTATTGAAGTGGCGAGCTATCTGGCCGATCTCGTCATCTACCTTGGTATCGCATCTCAATGTCAGATCTTTGGTCGCCTCGATACGAGAGATCGCATCGCTGATCCGCTGTACCGGCTCCATGATGCTGCGAATGATTGCCAGGGTGAATCCAATTAACACCAGGGTGATCAACACGAAGATAATGATACTGACGGTGACGGTTGCACTCTCGGCGGCATAAATGGCATCCAGGGACTGACCCTTAAGTTGCACCAAAGCCTTCTCGGCCGAGGCGATACTGTCTCGTAGCGTCGCCATACGGCCACTGTCTTTGTCCAATCCCAGCTCTTGCTCTTTGCTCACCAAGGCCTCGAAGTTTTTCTCATAATCGTCGATCAGGGCATTGAGCTCCCCTTTGACCGAATCGCCCAACATGGCGCCAGCCACCTGCTGTCTCAGCAGACTCAAGTTAGCATTGAACTTATCCAGATAACTCAAGGCACGCCTGAGCATAAAATCCTTTTCGTTACGGCGCAGCTGCAACATGGTCACCATGAGTTCGGGTTCGTTTTTCTCCTTCACCAGGGTCTCTACGTTGTGCACCGCGCCGCGCAGCGCCCCATACAGGCCATCTTTGGGATGCAAACCGATCTGCTTTTGCAGCTCGGTAACCTCGGCAAAGATAGACTCATAACGTGTCACGTTCTGCCTAAAGGCCTGCAGATCGCTTTGCGAGATATCGTGACGCTCGAAGATCGCCCCCAGACTGGCGATCTTCTCCTCCAATTCCCTACCCTGCTGTTTGTGTCTATCTATATAGGTCAGATCCAATCGCGCAAAGAAGTCTTTTTCATCTCGACGTAAACTCAAAACATCCTTTTCAAGTTCGATAACTTGTTGTGCAGCATGGGACAAATCATCCAGCTTTGCCGCCGAAAAACGCTGCAAACCAAACATCGCTATCACAGAACAGATAGACACTGCTGCGCTAACGAGTAATTTGTGACGAATGAGCATAAAGGGAGATCCTTTTATTTGAGTGATTGCTTTACTTGTCTTCAACGACAATTAACACCTTGGAATGGCAAAAGTGATTCCAATATTGAGTATAGTAACTATCGACTTACATACATTCATCTTTAATGAATTATTAATAATTCATGTGCTTGCCAGTCACGACTGACTAAAAAATCAACTTCCCATATCGAAATACCACTTAGCTACTTTTAACCCACTTAAAAATTGGATACATTATTCAAAACTAACAGGAGGTAATATGCGAGTTATCGATGCCGATGCGGTCCATCAGGCACTAGACTTTCCCAGCCTAATCGCCGCACTGAGAGAAACATTTGCCCAGCCCGCCGGAATGCCACAGCGCCAGGTGTTTCCATTAGACGACAGCCACAGCGATGCCTTTGCCGTGCTGCCGGCCTGGAACCAGAAGACCATAGCGGTGAAAGCCTTTACCTATTTTCCTGGCAACCCGAAAAAATCTTCCGAGCTGGAAAGCCTCTACTCCAAGATTTTGATCTTTAATCGTGATACAGGTGAACCACAGGCCTTAGTCGATGGCACCAGCGTCACCTACTGGCGCACCGCGGCGGTGTCGGCATTGGCGAGCCAGTATCTGGCTCGATCAGACGCCAAACATCTGCTGCTGTTTGGCACGGGCCGGTTGGCTGCCTTCATGGCACTGGCGCACGCCAGTGTCAGGCCGATTGAAAAAATCACCGTGTGGGGACGCTCAGACGCCAAGGTCGACAAGACCATCAGCGCCATACAGGCTGGCGCGCCGCAGATAGAAGTGAAGGCCTGCGACGATCTTCCCCGGGCTGTGGCCGCGGCCGACATCATCAGCTGCGCCACAAGTGCACCTTCGCCATTGTTCGATTCCGCCTGGGTGTCTCCCGGTACCCATGTGGATCTGGTGGGCAACCATCATCATGACAGACGAGAATGTGACAGCGACCTGATTGCCAGGGCCGAGGTTTATGTGGATGCCAAGGTCAACGTCTTCGCCGAGGCGGGCGAGCTGTTAATTCCTGTCTCGGAAGGGGTGTTCGAACTGTCTCAGGTTAGGGGCGAACTAGCCGATCTGTGCCGGGGCACGCTCTCTCCACGCCAGGACTCTCCACGCCAGGACTCTCCTTGCCAAGAATCTCCTGACCAAGATGCTCCTCGGGCAGATGCTCCTCGCTCTGACAACCACGCCATCACACTGTTTAAGTCGGTTGGCACGGCGCTGGCCGATCTGGTGGGTGCCCAACTGGTATACGAAAAACAAGCCTAACGCTAATAAGATGAGATTAAGGGGCGGCGCTGCCGCCCCACTTCTCTTTGACACTCGATTTCTACTGCTACCGCTTCCCCCAAGTTGGCATTCGATCTCCGCTGCGCTACCTTAAGCCAAACTTTTTTCATATCGCATTAAACCTTTTCAAACTCTGCCTATGTCTAATAGGTATTGTTCACTCACAGGGAAGACAAATTTGAGCGCACTCACGAGTCCAGATGATGCTCACCAGCTCCTCGATGTCGTATTGGTCGAGCGCGCCAAGCAAGGCGACAAGACCGCATTTCGGCAACTCTTTGATCAGCATCACAGACGCGTATATGCCCTCTGTTTTCGCCTGGCCGGTCAGGCCGAGCTGGCGGAAGAGGCCACTCAGGAGACCTTTGTCCGCCTGTGGCAGAAGCTGCCCTTGTTCGATGGCAAGAGCCAGTTTACGACCTGGCTTCACAGCCTGACGGTGAATCAGGCCTTGAGCTGTATCAAGAAACACAAGAGCTTCTGGGCCCGATTCATGCCCGGCGAAGAGGCGCAAACGGCCGCGGTCGCCTTCGACGAATATCAGGGGGTGGACAAGTTGCTGCTAAAACTGCCGGAGCGCGCTCGTATCGTCTTCGTCCTCTATGCCCTGGAGGGCTATCAACACGACGAGATCGCCAGACGCCTCAAGATAGCCCCCGGCACCAGCAAGGCGCAGTACCACAGGGCCAAGAAATTACTGCAGGAGATGGTCTCATGACAGATAAGGCAGACAAACTAACACGCCTGCTGGCACAAACGCCGAAAGAGATGGCCCCTGAGCGGGATCTCTGGCAGGAAATAGACCAGCGCCTCGATGCCCCAGTAAGCACCACAAATCACTACTGGCGCCCCATGGCTATCGCCTCCACCCTGCTGTTGGCGCTCTTGGTGGGTAAATTGAGCCTCTGGCCTGCGAGCGTCGATACCGAGAACGATGCCCTGTTGCAGACCCTAGCCACAATTCAGGCCCAACATCAGGCCAGCGTCGATACCCTGAGCCTAACCAAACACGTCGACTGGCGCACTAGCCCATACAGCCAGCCGGTCGAGCAAGGCATAGAACAACTCAGGACAGCTGCCAAGGAGATCTATGAGGCACTAAAACTCAACCCGACAGACAAACAGCTGTGGCAGCTCTGGCTATGGACGCAGCAACGCGAAATAGAGTTGATCAAGCAGGGGCAAAAACTCCCTGTCGATCGTGATACAACAGGAGAGATGATATGAAAATACAGCTAAAAACCACCGCATTGGCATTGCCCTTTCTACTATTGAGCCAATCTGCACTGGCGGCCCAGAGCGTGGATAAACGCATAGAGGTTCAAGGAGACCTACGCCTAAATCTCGAGGTGCAGCGCGGTGAGGTCGAGATTTTGCCTTGGGATCAGTCCGCCATCACTGTCACCGGCACCCTGGATGAGCTGAGTGAAGGCCTAACCGTGGAGCAAAACGCCGGTACTATCTCAATCGAAGACAAGCTGCCCCGTCACTACTCGGGCAGTAACAAGGAGGGCTCGCGCCTCACCATCAAGGTGCCTAAACAGCTCAAGCTCTACAGCGAAGGCGTCTCGGCCAACTATAAAGTGAGTGAGCTCTCGGGCGACATCAATGTGCAAACCGTCAGCGGCAACATCAAGGCCGACGGCTTGGGCGAACAGGTCAGCATCAATACCGTCTCGGGCGACATTGTCAGCCAGTCGCTGCAAGGCAAGCTCAAGCTGGAAACCGTGTCGGGTAACATCGAAGACAAGCAGAGCCTGGGTAAAGTCAGCTACACCCTGGTAAGCGGCAAGCTCAACGCAGACAGCGGCGCCGAGCAAGTCTCTATCGAGCTGGTATCGGGAGATGCTAAGGTCAGCCTGGATAAGGTAGAGCGCCTCAAGGCCCAGAGCGTCAGCGGCGATCTTAACCTGTCTGTCTCCGGCCTAACCACCAAGGCCAGCCTGGAGAGCGTCAGTGGTGACATCAGCTTCAGCCTGCCGGCGAATATCGATGCCACCTTCAACATCGACGGCGGCCCCAGCGGCGACATAGACAATCGCCTGACACAGGACAAGCCCAAACGACCTAAGTATGGCCCGGGTAGCTCGCTACAGTTCCAGATGGGCAATGGCAGCGCCGATATCCAGATCAACACCATCAGCGGCGATATCAATCTCAAGTAGCGCTAGGACTGAGGCCGACGACCTGAATCTTCGCATCAAAAAGGGCCCGCTATCGGGCCCGTTTTATTACGAGCGGCATAAACCAGTTAAAAGCCGACCACCTTGGCCGCCGAGTGATGCAATAGGGAGTCGATAAACTGCTCTGCACTATGACTCAAGCGACGATTCTTCATCGAGACCACACTAAAGCTCGCCTGGATGCTCGGCCCCCCCACTACGTCCAAAGCCACCAGCTCGCCGGACGCCAGCTCCTCTCGTACCGAGATATCTGGGGTGATAACCACCATGTCACACTCCTTGATGGCCGACTTGATGGGCTGAAACTGGGCATATTTCACCAGGCCAACAAAATCATGTCTGTCTTCATCGAACAGATCCTCATATTTTTGCCTCAGCGGCTGCGGCATGGCGCTGGGCATGCCGAGGGGATAATCGCGCAGACTCGGCAAGTAAACTGTTTTCAGGCGAGTGAGGGGATGGTTGGGACGACAGCAGAAGATCGCCTCTGACTGCGGCAGGCATTGGGTCACCACATTGTCTCGCTGATCCAGCAAGGTGACATTGGTCTCGGCGACAAACATGTCCAGCTCCCCCTTGAGCAGCTTGTAGAGCCGGCTCCAACTCTCAACCTTTAGCTCCAGAGAAATATCTGGGTTATCGCGAACAAACCTGCCTACCACCGACCCGATAATACTGTTGGACGGAATAGGACTGGCGCCAATGGCAAGCTTAGCCTGCTCCAGCCCCTGTTTGGTTTTGATCTCAGACTCCAGATATTCCAGCTGACTGACGATCAACTCCCCCTGGGCCAACACCAGACGGCCATATTCCGTCAGGGCCAGATGTAACTCGTTAGCCGCCTTACTAAAACTCTTCAACCTTGCCAGTACAATGAAGTGCCTTAAGTGTCGTAATTCCATCTATCTCACTCTTATTGTTCTTGTTGTGATTACCACCATTAGGGTCAAAGCTTAGTGCAGCACCAGTTACTGAATGAGTGGTTGCATCAGTTGCTGAACTAGTTAATGAGTTAGTCGCTGCATAAGCACCATTTCTATCACTATAAAAAGGCAAGCGATATAGGGGCCCAGTACGAGCAAGGTATGAGACTCACCCTAAACGGGCACGTATCAGAAAAGCAGATCTTGAGTCATTCGAAATAAAAGCTTTTAAAACAGAATGTTAATTAACACCAAAATTAAGCTGTCGCAAATAAAGCGCCTAACCTCGCCCTAACAACATAAATTTAACAATTTGTATCAGATTGCTACCAAATGATACATGAGGCATCCAACTCAGTTTGGTCTGCCGCCCCTAAATAAGGCTTCAGAAATACACCAATCACAAAGCCCAACCGCCAAAAGCCAACATAAAAAACCAAAATAGAAACCAAAATAAGTTTAAAGGACTATCCAGAAGGCGCTTGATCCGTCCGGCACAGAGTCTTCACCTTCATTGGCGCATAGCCTTTATGCATACCCCTATAGCTTTTACGCATTGGCCTGCACATCCATAACTCAATAAGAATCGAATGCTGTACGAGTGCCTTACTTTTGCAACCAAGCCCAAGCTTTGACAATAAAAAGAAAAGGGAACAACCAATGAAATTGAAGAAAATAAGTCTCATGACCATAGCGGCCATCTATGCCGCCGGTGTTGGCGGCGCCGCCGCGTCCAGCAATGCCGATACCCATAACATGCGCAGCATAGAGATCACCGATGCCATCCTGAAATACAACGAGGATCTACGCGCCGGTAAGCTGCGCAATGGCACCCAGAGTAGTGAGTCGCTGCAACAGCGCGGCAGCAATGGGAAGAACGTGCACCGTGCGATTGCCACGCAGCAAAACAGCAAGGTGCCATTTAAGTTTGAAGCAGGCCTGACCGGCGAGCAGACCTATATCGTCGAACTCAGCGACAAGCCGGTCTCACTCTATCGTGGTGACCTTCCCGAGCTGGCGGCAACCTCCCCAGCCATGAGCACAGTACCTGTAATGCTCAATCCAAGAGGCCACAACAAGGTCGATATGCAGAGCAGTGCGGTGAAGCAATACAGCAACTATCTCGCCGACAAGCAGGCTCAGGTGCTGTCGCAGATCGGCGCTGCCGTGGGCGGCAATGTCGAAGTTAAGCAACACTATCGACTGGCCTTTAACGGCATGGCGATGCGCATGACCCAAGATCAGGCCGCTCGCGTGGCTACCCTGCCCGGCATTCGCAATGTCAGCCTAGAGAAGATGTATGAACTGCACACAGACGTGGGGCCAAAACACATTGGTGCCGACGGTCTGTGGATGGGCACAGCGGCCGACGATAAGTACAAGGGCGAAGGCATAGTCGTCGGTGTGCTGGATACGGGGATCAACACAGATCATCCTTCATTCGCCGCCGTCTCGGGTGATGGTTATGTGCATCAGATGCCCGATCGCTACAGCCACTATCTCGGCGATTGTGAGAAAGCAGAATTTGCCAGCATGTGTAACGACAAGCTGATCGGCGTTCGCTCGTACGAGACGATTACCGACAGCTACCTGGATCCTCTCTTCCAGCCCGATAAGAACTGGTGGGAAGTAGAAGACCCCAAACGCCCCCAAAACGGTGAGGACTATAACGGCCACGGCTCACACACCGCCTCGACCGCAGCGGGCAATGAACTGTCAGACGTAGACTATGTGGTGCCTGCACTTGGAGAGACCGGCGACGGTATCCCCACTGGCCTCAAGTTCAGCAAGATTTCTGGCGTCGCTCCGCGCGCCAACGTCATCATGTATCAGGTGTGTTACCCAGGTGATACTAGCTATGGCGACAGCTATGGCGGCTGTAAGGGCTCTGCACTGCTCGCCGCCATCGACGATGGTGTCGATGTGATCAACTACTCGATAGGCACCACCTTTGGCACCTTCCCCTGGGACGCCCCTATGGAGCTAGGCTTCCTCGCCGCGCGCGAGGCGGGCATCTCCGTCTCGGCATCTGCGGGTAACTCCTACATGCCGCAATACGCCTCTCAGGCTCGCGGAGCAATCGATCACTTCTCTCCCTGGCTCACCTCGGTAGCCGCTACCACACACGGCCGTGAGATTGCCGTAGAAGGCAAGATGCTGACCAATGCAACGGGGGGCGAGCAGCCGCTTAGCGATCTGGAAGGATCGGGAATTACCGAGGCTTACACAGGCCCAGTGGTCGAGGCCAAGGCCTACGGCAGTGAATATGAGATGTGTAACGAGCCCTTCCCGGCGGGCTTCTTCGATGTCGATCCGGCAGGCAATCCTTATGCTACTGCGCCGATCGTCGTCTGTAAGCGCGGCGAAATCGCCCGTGTAACCAAGGCGGTGAATGTCCAGGCCGGTGGTGCCGGTGGCTTCATCCTGTGGAACCCAGGATACTCAGACCCGACCCATAACGACCCCTATGTTATCCCAGGCATCAACATCAACTACGGCAGTTACTATGGCAACAGCAGCAACGGCAACTATGGCCTGCAAGACTGGCTCGCGGCAGGCAGCGACCATGCCCTAACTATCACGGCCTCAGAGGTCACCACCAGAGAAGGTACCGCCGACTATGTCGCCGACTTCTCATCTCGCGGCCCCAACCTGGAGGCACCAGATGTGATGTCGCCTAACCTGGCGGCGCCAGGCGTTAACGTATACGCCGCCTGGGCCGATGAGATGCCATTCACCACCCAAGGCATGCCAGCCGACTACGCCGCCATCAGCGGCACCTCTATGGCGGCACCGCACGTGGCAGGCGCCATGGCACTGCTGACTCAGGCGCACCCAGACTGGACTCCGGCGCAGATCCAATCGGCGCTGATGACCACGGCATCGCTCGATGGGGTGACCCGTGCACGGGACGGCCATCCATACGATCCGGTTGCGGCTGGCTATAGCGACGCGGGTAGCGGGGTGATCAATGTGTCACGCGCCAACAATGCCATGCTGCTGCTTGATGAGAGCGTCGAAAACTACCGCGCCGCCAACCCCAAGAATGGGGGCAATATTCATACCTTGAACCTGCCTTACTTCTATCATGACAGCTGCCCCGGCACCTGTACCTGGATGCGCACGGTTACCGCCACCCAGGACGGCACCTGGACAGTTGAGGCCACGCCAAATGATATGGAAGGCGCGCAGATGCTAGAGCTCGAGGTATCGCCTAAGACCTTTACCCTCAAGGCCGGCGAATCCCAGAGCATCAGCCTCAAGGCGAAGATTCTCGAGGTCGAGGCCATCGGCGCCGACTCATCGCAAATCCAGCTGACGGGTAGCGTCAAGCTGACACCAAGCGACAGCAGCAAGCCGATGCAGCACCTGCCTGTTGGGGTTCGCTATAAGGGCGACAGCCTGCCTAACGAAGTCTCTGGCATCATACATCGCCAGCAGGGTCACAACCTGACGCCAGCGCTACACACCAAAGAAATACAATCGCTCAACTCGCGGATATATGGCCTCACCAAGGGTGAGCGTCACGACACCGAGCTTAAGCGTGCCGAAGTCAGAAAATACTCAGACGGCTATACGCGTCAGGAGATAGAGGATGGCGGCGCCAAGGTAATCTTCTTCGATGTGCCCGAAGGCACTAAGCGTGTCGTCTGGGAGGTTCTGTCGGCACCGAGACACGCCTATACCTCAATCGACTTAGGTATGGACGTCAACGGTGATGAGGATATTCAGTGGTTAGATGAAGCCATCTGTTTCTCACAGACAGACAATGGCGACTTCTGTGCCATCAATAACCCTATGCCAGGTCGTTACTGGGCCATCGCTGCCAACTGGAAATGGGAGTATGAGGATCAGAAGAACCTCGCCGATCCATTCGAGCTTAGCCTGGCGATAGTAGGCGAAAGCGATAGTGGCAACCTGTCCATCGAAGGTCCGGCGACCAACGACGGCATGACCCCTTATCAGCTAAAACTCAACTACGATCTGCCCGGCGCCGAGGAAGGTGATGTCTACTACGGCATGGTCGGCCTGGGAAGTGACGAATATAACGACTCTAACCTGGGTGACTTCGCGGTGAAACTCATGCACATGGGCAGTGACACCACAGTCACGGCCTCGCAAACCGCGGCGAAAGAGGGCGACATTCTGGATTTCGTCGTGGAACTCGCGCCTAACCTGTTAGGGGGCGAGCGAGAGTTCACCTTTAACACCGAGCTAAGCGACGGCCTGGTTCTCATGCCAGACACAGTTTCGGTAGGCGGTATCGGCAACTATGGTGAGGGCATGACGGTTGAAGGCAACACAATCGCTATAGCGGCCACGCAGCCTTCGTCGAGCGAGATGAAACGCCACTATGTCTTTACTACCAACCTCACCGATAACACTTGTAAGGTTCCTTATGGGGAAGATGGCAGCTTCTATGATTTACCTATGCAAGGTTTCAACCATATCGGCCTGTCGGGCTTATCGAATCAAACCTTACAGATCCCGCTCAGTGCCAATGGCTTACCTCATGTGCCTCTGTACGGTAACCCAGAGGTCTTTGGTCAAGACATATTAGCCATCTCTCCCTTTGGCTATGTACAGTTTGACCCTATGCCTGACTTCTGGAACTTCAACCTGCCATTCGATGATAACTTCCAGGGCTTCCCGGATACTATGGTGGCGCCATTATGGCGTGGCGATGTAAGAATGCCGCAGGCGAGGTTTAACTGGAATACCGGCCGTGTCGAAAATGCAGTGTATGCGGTGATCACCAACAAGCACTACATCTTCCAGTGGGATGGCGGTGAGGAGTGGAACTCCTTCCTCAGCGGCAACGACACACCGGATCCCGAAGCCAAGTTTAACATCCAAACTATCATCGCAACTGACCTCAGCTTCGATGAGGCAAGCCCGGAGATCATCTTCGCCTATGAAACCTTAGACACGGAAAACGATCAGTTCGGCTCTGTCGGTCTACATGGTTACTGGGGTGAGCGTGCCACCTTCGGTCCTGCCGGTGGCTGGCTGAACGATGGCTTCGCCTATAAGGATGTCGATGAGAAGATCAGCTCTGGCACTGTCATCTGTGCCGACTATCGTGGCCCTGAGCAATCAGCGGTATCACTCAAGTTCTCGGCGCGGGTTTCGGCCAATGCGGTTGGCACCGACAACTTTGTGAAGGTCGACACTCAATATGCGGACTCTGAGTTGGTCACAGTGACCCATGAGGTCTCTAGCCCATCGAATATCAGCGTTGCAGCCATTGCCGATATGAGCATGAAAGAAAATGCCACGCTAGAAGGCATCACAGTGATCTACAACGATGTCAAAGGCACGGCCAATGGCATCATGGTCTCGGGTGAGCACATCACGGCAGAGGTCGATGGTGATAGCTTCAGCATCACGCCAGAGAAAGACTGGTATGGTGAGACCCTAGTAACGGTCACGGTACACGACATGGCCTCCCCATCTGACGCCGCCTCCACCAGCTTCATGCTGACGGTCAACTCAGACGGTGTTGAGCCAACGCCGCCGGCGCCGGAAACGCCAGATGAGCCAACAGACAATGACTCTGGCGGTAGCCTCGGCTTCCTGGCACTGGGCCTACTGGGTCTGCTAGCCGGACGTCGTAAGCTGCACTAAGCGTCCAACGATTTAGTTCGACCTTGTCTTTGGGCCCTCTCTGAGGGCCCTTTTTTATGCCAGCTTAAAGCTAGTTCATACCGTGGCAATCGGCGCACTCTTTGATGGTCAGCTCAGGCGTATGCATCTCCATGTCGGGGGCGTGGGCATCTTCCATGCCATGACAATCGTTACAGGTTGCCAGGGTAGCCTCTGACTCTGTGTGCATGGTCAGGTCGATAGGCTCATGGCAATCTTTACAATCCATGGCAACGGCCGTGCCAGCAAATAACAGGCCGGCGGCTAGGGTGATTAATTTTTTCATTTCAGGCTCCAGTTTTGGCAATTCAAACAGCTAAAAAGCTTACATTCAAAGGCTTGCCGCCTGGTATGGCCAAAGCGGGCAAGATCCAAGGCGCAGCAAGCTGTCTGGCGAGCATTACCAGCCAAGATTAAGCCAAACTTAAAAATGTCATCCGGGTAGCAGAAGTGCTGGCAAGATCATACGCCCCACTAACACTTTGTGATCGAAAGCAAAATTTCACCTAGCCACAAACACAAAGAAGCCGCCCAAGAGGCGGCTTCTTAAATGCGTTACTAACTAACCTAAAAGATTAGAAAGAGGTGCGCTTGTAACGGCGATATTCCGCGGTCCAGAAGTTATCTTCAATGGACTGCATCAGCAGCTCGTCGCTGGCCGGCAGCGCATGGCCCTGCTTGATGGCCACCTTGCCCACCGCGAAGGCGATATACTTACTCACCGCATGGATATCTTCCAGCGCAGGCAATAGCGAACCTTCGCCATCTTTAGCCAAAGGAGAACACTCTGCCAGGGCGCGGCTCGAGGCCATCAGCATCTCGTTACTGACGCGCTTGGCACCCGAGGCCAACACACCCAGGCCTATCCCTGGGAAGATATAGCTGTTGTTGCACTGGGCGATCTCATAGGTCTGCTCGTCGATCACCACGGGCTCAAACGGGCTACCGGTTGCCACCAGCGCCTGGCCCTTGGTCCAGTGCAGAATATCTTTCGGTGTCGCCTCGACACGGCTGGTCGGGTTAGACAGCGGGAAGATGATAGGACGCTCACAGTGGCTGTGCATCGCCTTGATGATCTCTTCGCTAAACAGACCCGGGGCGCCAGATACGCCGATGAGCACGGTCGGCTTACCATTATTCATCACATCCAGCAGCGAGATGTTCTCGCTCTCAGTGTTCCAGCCCTCAACCCTGGTCGCCTGCTGCGCCAGATTCTGCTGGAACGGCAGCAGATTAGGCATGTTATCTTGCAGCAGCCCCCAGCGGTCTACCATGAAGACCTGCTGACGTGCCTGCTCGTCGCTTATCCCTTCTGACACCATCTGGGCGATGATCGCCTCGGCAATACCACAACCTGCACTACCGGCGCCGAGGAAGGCCACACGCTGCTGACTGAGCTGAGTATCCGCCGCCTGACAGGCTGCCAGCAGAGAACCAACGGTCACCGCCGCCGTGCCCTGAATGTCGTCGTTGAAGCAGCAGTACTTGTCTTTGTAACGCTCGAGCAGTGGCATGGCGTTCTTCTGGGCAAAATCTTCAAACTGGATCAAGGCATCTGGCCAGCGTCTGTGAACCGCCTGCATGAAGGCCTCGACAAACTCGGCATACTCTTCGCCGCCGATACGCTGATTACGCCAGCCCATATACATAGGATCTTCCAATAGATGCGGGTTGTCAGTACCCACGTCCAGCGTAATAGGCAGGGTATAAGCCGGGCTGATACCGCCACAGCTGGTGTAGAGTGACAGCTTACCAATCGGAATACCCATGCCGCCGATCCCCTGGTCGCCCAGACCCAAGATGCGCTCGCCATCGGTGACGACGATGATCTTCACCTTCTGGCGCGTCGAGTTATTCAGGATGTCGTCGATGCGATCCTTATTAGGATAGGAGATAAACAGGCCGCGGTTACGACGATAGTTCTTCGAAAAACGCTCACAGGCCAGGCCAACCGTAGGGGTATAGATGATCGGCATCATCTCGGTAATATGGTTCTGCAACAGACGGTAATAGAGGGTCTCGTTGGTGTCTTGAATGTTGCGCAGATAGATATGGCGGTCGAGATCGTTACTGAAGTTCTTGTACTGATCGTAGGCACGCGAGGCCTGCTCCTCGATGGTCTCAATGACGTGGGGCAGCAGCCCCTCGAGGTTGAAGAAGATGCGCTCCTCTTCGGTAAAGGCACTGCCCTTGTTGATCAAGGGGGCTTCAAGAATGGCTGGGCCGGCAAAAGGAAGATATAGCGGGCGTTTATTATCGTCCATTGGTAACCTTTTCTCTATCTGTGGGTATGTTGGAATGGCTGTGCTATCAATTTTGGCAAGATTACCACAAAGTGTGATCTTTGTTGCCTTTGGCGCGATCATTTTTTGATTATTTTCACACCCTGGCTGTTTTAAACACTAACGGCCAAACACAAAAAACGCGGCCTAAGCCGCGTCTTTAGATGACGATATCTCTTACTTTCCGCGATACTTGATCGACAGGCCGGTCAAGAAGTTGCGCAGCACCTGATCGCCGCACTCCTTAAAGTGCTTATGGCCGGGTTTTCTAAACAGGGCACCCAGTTCAGAACTGCTCATTCTGAAGTCCGCCAGGGCTAAGGTCTCGATAATATCTTCTTCACGCATCTCCAACGCGATCCTCAGCTTCTTGAAGATCAGGTTGTTGTTTAACTGAGACACGGGAGATGGGATCTCGGCGCCTTCACGCAGGCCGCGCTTTTCGATGATCAAACCATCAAGAAACAGGCACAGCGTCTTGTCGTTACAGGGCTTGTAGCCCTCTTCAGCCTCTTTCTTGAGCATGTTGAGCAAGACTTCCTGGGTCATCTCGTGTTTGACCTTGGCGAAGATCTTGATCATCTTGGCGTTCTTGTAATCGAATACGAATCGTAGACGGCGTAAAATATCGTTATTAATCATGGTTTAACTTCTTAGATTACTGGCTCGCGCGGGTGCGCCTGCCACTGAGTCGATATTATAACCGACTTTGCGTCGACGCCGAGGCATTATTTTCAGCCTTGGCCTCGTCCATCAAGGCGTCTCTAAGCGACTGACGCAGCTTATCGTGCAGGCCAAAGGCTTGATTGCGCTCATCAATGGGCCAGGAGGCGTTTTCCAGCACCACAAGATATGTATCGAACGCCGGATAACTCAGGCTCAGGGATTGATAGCCAGGCAGATAACCTGAGTGGCTATACTCCTCGATTCCCTGCTGATTCACCTGTACCCCGAAGCCGTAATAAAGCTGCTGCCAGCGGTGAGGGCGCTGCATCCTGGGCGTCACCATCGCCTGATAGGCCTCCTTACTCAGCAGTTTACCGCCATGCAAGGCACTAAGATAATTGAGCAGCCCCTTGGCCGAGCCCGTCATGCCGCCGCCGGGTAACAGGTTCATCTGCACCTCATATTCCATCGGCTCATTGCTACTCGCCTCGATGCCGGCGATCAGCCCCTGCTGCGCGCCGAGCTGCGCCTCGACGCCGCTTACGCCATGCTCCTTAAGAAAGCCGTTAACCAGGGTCGAAAAGTCGGTTTGATACTGGCTCTCCAGCAGCTGTCCCAGCACCTGATAGCCCAGGTTAGAATATTGAAAATCGCTGCCAGGAGTGAATCGATTCGCCTTGCCCTGGGGCGCGATCCCTGAGCTGTGACTAAGTAGCTGAGCTATGGTGATGCGCTCGTCATAGGTAGGCAGATTGGCCGATGCCAGATAAGGATTCACCTTATCCTCCAGGGCAAACTTCCCCTGGCTGACACCCTGCATCACCAGCGCTGCGGTAACCATTTTACTCTGGGAGGCCAACATGACCCGGCTATCCAGCGTCGGGGCGAGCTGCTGGCCATAAGCGCTTGACTTCACATAGCGGATCTCACCGCCCTGCATCAGGGCAACAATGCCATAGAAGGGACGTTCGTTGGCGGCGATAATGGCATCGGAAGCATCACCCAGCGCCACCTCTTGGCCCGGTTTTCGTTTTGCCAGCTCGTTAGTCGCCGGCTGCAGGTCAGTCACTATATTGCTTGCCGCGGCACTGCCCGCCATGGCCCCCAGCAGACAGAGGCTGGTCGCCAAGACATTGATCTTCATCCTTGTTCTCCTAACCGGCTTAACCGATAAACTTCCAGTAAACAAATAAAGCGGCAAACCCTAACAGATAAGTCATGCCGATCCAAGAGAGCAGCCGCATGGCCACGCCGTAGCGATCAGCGGCTGCCAGGTTATCACTGGTCATCAAACGATAATTGAGCCAGGCAAAGATGATGGTGGTCATAAAGGCCAGGGTCATCACAAACTGCAGCAGCGGCAGCAGCGCTCCCTTGAAGAACAAGATGATCCCGAGTCCCAATAGGCTGACGATTAACATGGTGAGATTCAGTCCGCGCTCGCTGACCTCATCCTGCCGCAACAGCTGCAGGCTCAAGATAAGCGTACGACTATAGCCATCGACCACTGTCACCGTGGTGCTGAAGATACACAGCAAGGCCACCAGGGCGATGAGATAACGACTGTCCTCACCCAGCACCTGGCTATAGAGCTGAATCAACTGCTCGGCAAACTTGGCCCCGGATGGCGAGAAATGCACGCCAGAGCCATGCATCACCATGGCGCCCAGAGAGAGAAATACCACGGCCAAAATCGCCGTAGTAATAAACCCTAGATTAAAATCGAACAATGCCTGCTTGGGCGTTACCTTCTGCTGTTTCTGCTTTTCGATCAGCCAGAGGGAGTTCCAGCAACTCACCTCGATAGGCGCCGGCATCCAGCCCATCATGGCCACCAGAAAGCCAACATGGGCCCATTGCCAGGGCGAGGGCGAGACAAAGTCCGGCGCTAAGATAGGCTCGGCATTAAAGGCCAGCGCGGCGGCGCTCAGGGTAGTCACCGTCAGGCAGAGCATGATCACCTTAGTGACCCTGTCCAACACCCGGTAGTGCCCCAGCACCAGTAGAAGCAGGCTGGCCAGCAGCACGATCAGCGCCAGCAGGTCGATCGACAATGGAATAAATTGGGTGAGCAGCGCCGCGGTTAACATGGCGACACCTGCGGTACTGGCCACCGCCGCAATCGAATTCAGCAGGGAAAACAGCAGTAAATAGCCCCGCCCCTGACGTTGATAGCCATGAAGCAGACTCTCCCCCGTCGCCGCGGTATAGCGTGCTCCGGCGGCGAAGAAGGGATACTTGAGCAGATTCACCAGCAGTATCACCCAGGCCAGCTGCCAGCCAAATTCGGCGCCGGCGCGGGTCGAGGCCACCAGATGGGAGGCACCAATCGCCGCGGCCGCCATCAACAGACCTGGGCCTGTGGCTCGCAGCAGACGCCGACACACAAGCCAATAACCCGTTTGACTCGTATTTACAGTGAGATCTTCCACGGTCACTATTCTTCCTTCAGACAAAGTTAAAAATTAATAAACTCACGCAGCAGCAACTCTCGCGCGGCAGCAACGATTAAGACAGCTGCAAAGACAAGGGTCGCTATGATTGAGGTAACCTGGCCTCGATACGCCTGAGCGTCTCTTCGATGTTTTGCAGGCAGGTCAGGGTCTGGGCGGCCACATCCACCTTCGCCTCAACCGGCTGACTCTGCTCGGCCAACGCACTCTTTTGCGCCATCACGGCGGCGCGAAACTCGGCGGCCTCTTCTATGCCTGTCAGGCTGATCAGCGCGCCAGACCCCGACTGCCCCGCCGTCTCAATCGTTAACTTGTGAATACCGAACAGCCGCATCAGGGGGCCCTGGATCATCGCCATGTCGGTGATCTTATCCAGCGGCACGGTATTTTCGGTGCGGGTGAGTATTCCCTTACGCACAATAAGTTTCTTGGTGGTCAGCTCGGCGCTCATGTTGGCGATATAACGACTGGTCGCCCATAAGCCTATGGGGTACCAGAGCAGCAGGAGCGGAATACCGACCAGGGAGATGCCCAACACCGCCGCGCCAGTGGTCAGCCAATAGAGTCCGAGCTTGCGGTGAAAACGTGCTTCGAGCAGTGTTTTTCTTCCATTTTATTTACATCTCCAAATACACAGGGCGGGAACCAACCTATGACAATGCCAAGGCTCCTCGCTTTAATCAATCAAAATCATGCGTTTATTTACATTTGTTAGCAATTCGCACTATTGGCTTTGTTACATTAGCAATTAGTTTAGTAACGTTAATGCAACAAAATGGTGGCGGTAGTTGAGTGGTAGTCACTGAATTAAAAATATAACGAGTAATTAGGGATAATCATGAAAAGACCTCAATACTGGCCCAGCGCCTGCGCTATCGCCATTACCATTGCGCTAACCCCACATGTTTATGCTGCCGACGAGAGCGTCGAACGCATCGAAGTCACCGGCTCTCGTATTAAACGTACCGACATCGAAGACCCATCACCGATCCAATCGATCAATAAAGACGATATCGCCAACATGGGCTTCGACAACCTGCAACAGCTGCTAGAACGCATGCCAGCCAACGGCGCGGGCGCCTTCTCGACCCGAGGTAATAGCCAAGACTCAACCGCTAACGGCGCGGCCTCAATCAGTCTGCGTGGCATGGGCCCAGACGCCACCCTGGTGTTGATCAATGGTCGCCGTGTGGCCATCAGCTCCTTCGCCGAGGGGATCACTAACTCCTTCGTCGACATCAACAATATTCCGGTTTCCGCCATCGAGCGTATCGATATCCTCAAAGACGGCGCCTCGGCCATCTACGGCTCAGATGCCATCGCCGGTGTGGTCAACATCATACTGCGTAAAAACTTCGAAGGACTCGAAATTAACCTAGGCTATGGCGATGCCTCAGGCTCGGGCTATGATGAGCAGAGCGGCTCTATGCTTTGGGGCATGCAGTCAGATAAGGGCAGCGCCTCTATCATCCTCGACTACTTCAAGAACAACACCCTGGCCGCCAGCGAGATGGGCCGTTTCGGCACCGCTAACCAGAGCCCATACGGCGGTGAAGACTTCCGCTCTTCACGTGGCTTTCCTGGCTACTTCTATGTCGATGGCGTCAAGACCATAGACCCGGATTGTCCAGCCGATTCGGCGACTGCCAGCGGCAGCTGTCTGTTTGATTACGGCCCATACAACCTTACCATTCCCGCCGCCGAGCGTGTGGGGGCTATCGCCCAGTTCGACTACCACCTGAGCGATGAGATGACCGCCTTCCTGGAAGTCGCCGCCCAACACAACACCTCAGAAGCGGGCGGCGCGCCGACACCGCTGGATGAAGATGCCATGCTAACGGTACCGGGCACTCATCCCAACAACCCTTGGGGCAAGGATATCGAGATCGGTCGTTACCGTACCGTCGATGCCGGACCACGTCGTTGGGACATCGAATCTGACACCCTGCGCATGGTTGCCGGCCTGCGTGGCAACATAGACGAGTGGGACTGGGAAGTCTCGGCCCAGAAAGGCCGCAGCGAATCGACCCAGAAAGGCGACAGAACCCAGGGCTGGGTACGCACAGACTTCCTGCAAGCGGAGATCGACGCCGGCAACTACAACCCCTTTGGCGGCACCATGAACTCACAGGATGTGATCGATCGCATCACCACCAGCCTGGTTCGCCAGGGCGTGTCACACCTGACCGCATACGATGCCAGCATCACGGGCCCAGCATTTACCCTGGCCGATCGTGAAGTCATGATGGCCGCGGGTGTCGAGTACCGCGAAGAGGACGTGAGCGATATCCCGGATGATCAATTCCAGCGCGGCCTCATCTTCGGTACCGAAGCCGTATCGGCACAGGCCGATCGTGACCAGTACGCCGCCTATGTGGAATTCTCTATTCCTGTCACCGACAACTTCGAGTTACAGCTGGCTGGTCGCTATGACCACTACAGCGACTTCGGTTCGACCACTAACCCTAAGGTCGCCTTCCAGTGGGGGATCACAGACGCACTGACGGCTCGCGCCTCTTGGGCAACCGGTTTCCGCGCACCGTCTCTGGCACAAATCGGTCTTGGTCCATCGAGAGAGAGTAGCTTCTTCATCGATACCTACCGCTGCGCCGCTGACAACGTCGACTGTACCGCACTGGACTACAACACAGAATTTGCCGGTAATTCAGATCTGGACGCCGAAGAGTCAGAAACCTGGAACGCGGGCCTTATCTGGGCACCAAGCCAGAAGTTCGACATCGGCTTCGACGTGTTTAGCATCACCCAGGACAACAAGATCGACAAGCAGCCACTGGGCGAGATCTACCTGGCCAACTGTAACGATCAAAACAGCACTGTCTGTGAGCGTCTGGCGCCTCAGCCAGGACAAACTTTGGGCCCAATCAGCCTGATCCACTCAAGCTTTATCAACCTAAGCTCACAAGAGGTACAAGGGGTAGACGTCTCCACCCACTACGGCTTAGAGTTTGATCGCTTCGGTGACCTCAAGTTTGGCTTGGAGTACAGCTACCTGCATAAGTTTGAGAAGGACGACCTGGATTACACGGGTGAATACCGCTATCCACAACACCGCTGGTTACTCACCACCAACTGGACCATGGATGACTTCGCCGCCAACATCAACTTCAGCTACATCGGCGAATTTGAAGATACGCCAGACATTGACTTCGACGGCGTACTCGACTTCGAAGACAACAAGTCACGCATGGTCGACTCCCAGCTGCTGGTAGATATGTCGGGCTCTTACCGCTTCAACGACACCTTCAAGTGGACCGTGGGCATCAACAACGTATTGGATGAAGAGCCGCCATTTGCCATCGGCGACGGTGACACCGACCTCTACGGCTATGTGATCGCGACCCATAACCCTATGGGTCGCTACTTCTATACCAAGTTGAGCATGAGGTTCTAACTGTCACAGAAATGGCATCCAAATGGATGCCATTTTTATTTAGACTAACGGCTCTCTCAACAATAAGTGAGGAAAAGGATGATTACGCTATATGGAACCCCAAGAAGCCGCGCGCTGCGCGTCTCTTGGTTGCTTGAAGAACTCGGTATCGATTGGCAATTTCACTTCATCAATTTTGCTAAGGGCGATAACCGCAGTGAGGCCTTCCTGGCCATGAATCCCAGTGGCAAGGTGCCTGTCATCCAAGATGACGAGCTGGTACTGACAGAATCGGCAGGCATCTGCCAATACCTGGCCGAAAAATACGGTAAGGGCCAGTTTCTGCCAACGCCGGGCACGCCCGAGGCAGGTCACTATCATCAATGGATGAGCTTCATCATCTGCGAACTGGAGCAGCCACTATGGACCATGGGTAAGCACAAATTCGCCCTGCCCGAGGCGCAGCGTCACCCCAGCATCTTACCCATAGCGGTTTGGGAGTTCGACAAGGCAGCCGCCTTGGCCGAGAACATGCTACCTGACACCCCTTACCTGCTGGGTGATGAGGTAAGCGTTGCCGATATCATGCTGGCGCATACCCTGATGTGGGCGACAGTGTTCGAGCAAAGTATTCCCCCCAAGTTAGCGGCATTCAGAGACATGATGCAGCGTCGCCCGGCCCTGGCCAGCGCGCTTGAAAAAACCGAGGCCGTTGCCGCTAAGGCCGCTGATTAGCGATAACGGTTTAACAGCATAATGTCTCTCAGGCATTATGCTGCCCTTCTTAGCCATAATGCCTAAAAGCATCCGCATATTTTCCTTGTTTACGGCTAGCAGCCCTTAAGTCGTCAGACAATCCAGTACCTTGGCGAGATCCAGCTTAATCTCATCCTTGCGAGAACGGATCCTCAAGAGCTCCTCATCCAGACTCACCTCTATGTCGCCCAGCCAGTCCAAGGTTTTAATCGGTTTTAGCTGATAGCGCCACAGCGGCAAATCACACTGGCGCCACACCTTGTGATAGGCCTTGCCCATGGCACCAGGGTCTATGGTCTGCACCCAGATGGCGTAATCTCGATCGCGCTTAAACTGGCTCTGCTCATCAGTATCTGGACTCAATACCAGGCTCATCAACATACCTAGACTCAATAAAATAAGCTGAACTATTCCAACCAAGAAACTGAGCTGAATGAAGAAAGACACCGGCCAATGAAGGTGAATAAACTCGCTAAATTGGCGGCGATATTGCTCCAACTTCCAAAAGCCCAAAAACACCACAATGAGTTTTAGCAGCAGGGCTATGGGTTTCACCTTGGCCATAAAAGGCGGGTTGAGCCAATAGGCGCCAAACAAGCCGGGTAACAGACTCTCGATAAGCGGCAGATAGATAAGCGCGGCGATAGCGATTAAAAGCAAGATGGCCTGGCGAGGGCTGGTGACTTGGTACATATCCTTGTCCAAATGGCGTTAACCTTTAAGTAACATCTGCAAAAGATAGCATTGAATCTGCTGAGGCAATACTGCCAGAAAATTAAAGATAATTAAAAAAGCCCCCATCGCAAGATGAGGGCTTTTTATCAGCTCAGGCATAAAGTTACAGCTGAGTGGCCGCCCACTTGGCGCGGCTCTCGCGGCTCTCTTTCAGGCCTTCCTTCTCGCGATAGGCCTTGTAAGCCTCTACATCCAGCGCCACCAGAGTCACCTCGACTTCGAGCACCAACTTGCACTCTTTCTTGATGCGCCAGGCCGCCGTGTTGTATAGCTCGGTCAGCGGCAGCGAGCTTAAGAACTCGGGATTGTATTGGGTGTAGATAGCCTGTGTCGGATAGACCACGAAGCTCAGGCGACGCTTAGGCTCCTTCTTAAACAGCTCCTCGATACCATCACAGGTGTTAAGCACCTGCATCTCTATGGTCTCATCTAGCTCCAGTAGTTTCTTGGCTGCCAGACCCGACACCTCGGCTGCACCCGCTTCCCAGGCCAATACGTCGGCCTCGCTGCACTTACTCAGCTCGCCCACCTGAGCGGCTGTTAGGCCGAGTGAGTGACGCAGGTATTTAATTTCTATCGCATTTAATTCAGCTGTCTTTGCCATCTTGATATCCAAATTTGAGTTAATCTTGTCACGCGCCTAGGCGGGGATCCAAACCTCTTCGACCCATTGCCAGAACGATTCCCAGCTCTCCTCGGCCAGCTCACCGTCTTGCCACAGCATCACCTGACCTTCCTGATCGATACAGTAAAAGTCATCCCCCTGCTGACAGATGGCGATATATTCCCTCGGCATACCGATAGACCAGGCATAGGAGGTCACCTCAGGCAGATAAGTATGGGCATAGGGATCGGCTGCGGTCACAGGCTCCAGGGTGCCGTGAATCACGTCGCTGGCAAAGAGGAGATACTCTTTAAGCTCAGCGGGTAAGGGGATCAGGATCTGCTCTTCCACTTCGACCAGTTGATCGAAGCTTGGCAGCTCCAGGGGAACGGGAACTGTCTCGCTTAGTTCCCTGAGTTGCTCGATAAGATCGTGCATTATCGTCTGCTGTTAATGGGCTAATGGCGGCAAGTATAATCGCTTTAAGCCCAGATTGTTATTCCAATTTATCGCAGACGCGGCGCCACACTGAGATTAGGCCGCGGCTAGCAGCTCGGCGCTGTCCAGCCGCTTATAGTAGAGCCAAGCCTTGTGATATTGCTTGTGAGAGGCCTGGCGCAGATGGGTTATCTGCGCCAGCTCCAGCTCGCTCAGCTCGCGAGACTGGGCCATGGCGCGGGCCTCAATGGCCTGGATCTGTTCGTAGGCCTTATGCTCTTCGCCGCTCTTGATCTCGGCGATGGCCTTGAGGTGCAGCTGCACCTCGGCAATCATGCCGGTTTGTGGCAGTTGCACCAGCAGGTTAAGGTCACGGTAGCCAGAGGCTTTGGGCTCGGCGAAACGGTTTTTCACCTGCAGCACCTTGACCTTCTGCTGTAAATCCTCAAACGCCGTCATCAGCCCCTGAATATCTTCGGCCACCAGGCTGGCTCTGGCAAGATCCGTGATGCGGCTGGCATCGCCGTCAAACTTGTTGTCAATCTTGGCCTTAGCACGCTCATAGCTTTTCACTTCGGGGATCAGCAGTTGGTAACTGTCTTGGGTATTTAGCCCCTCAAGCAGGCTGGTCAGCTCCTGCTGGGCGTTCTGGGCCTGAGCATAGAGGCTATCGAGATCATCGCTGCTCTGGCGTATCAGGGCCGCCGAGCTACTGGCGATGGCATGCAGACCATGCTGGTCCTTACTGAAGGATTGTTTCTGGGCGTAACAACCAGACTCCTCTTTGGTATCGATTAAGGCGTCGTAGTTGGTCGCCAGGGCGCTGCGGGTAGAGACAAGTAACAGGAAGATAAAAAAGGGTCTAAACAACTTATTCATAACCGTCCTCGGTAAAAGCGCAAACCTTGAACCCTTAATCTAGCCAGAGTTCACTTAACCTTGGCTGAATGGATCATGAACAATTGTTTATCATAAAACAGACATAAAAAAAGAGCGCCAAGGCGCTCTTTTTCATCGAGAAAACTCGAATTACCAGATCTTCACACGCTGAGCGGGTTCGATGTACATGGCATCGCCCTGCTTAACGTCGAAGGTGGTGTAGAACTCAGGCATGTTAGATAGCGCTCCCAAGGCACGGAACTTAGCCGGTGAGTGCGGATCGGTCGCCACGCGGTTACGCATCGCTTCTTCCTTGATCTTGGCACGCCAGATCTGGCTGAAGCCGATGAAGAAACGCTCGTCGCCGGTCAGTCCGTCGATAACAGGGGCTTCTTTACCATTGAGTGACATCTTGTAGGCCTTGTAGGCGATGGTCACGCCAGACAGGTCGCCGATATTCTCACCCAGGGTCAGCTCACCGTTAACATTCAGGTCGTCAAACACCGCGTAACCGTTGTACTGAGCCACAAGCGCCTTACCGCGCGCAGCAAACTCTTTCAGATCCTGCTCGGTCCACCAGTCGCGCATGTTACCTTCGCCGTCGAATTTAGCGCCCTGGTCGTCGAAGCCATGACCCATCTCGTGACCGATCACCGCGCCGATGCCGCCATAGTTAACCGCATCGTCTGCCGCCATGTTGAAGAAAGGCGGTTGCAGAATCGCTGCCGGGAACACAATCTCGTTCATGGTTGGGTTGTAGTAGGCGTTTACCGTCTGTGGCGTCATGTGCCACTCCCACTTGCGGATTGGCGAACCTAGCTTCTCAAGCTCCTTCTCGTGGCTCAGCTCGCTGGCGCGCATGCTGTTACCCACCAGGTCATCAGCCTTGATGGTCAGCTTGTCGTAGTTTTCCCAGCGATCTGGGTAACCGATCTTAGGATCGAACTTAGCCAGCTTGTCTTTGGCCGCCACCTTAGTATCTGGGCTCATCCAATCCAGGCCGTCGATGCTCTCGCCGTAGGCGCGTCGTAGGTTCTCAACCAGTTCCTGCATGCGCTGCTTAGCTTCAGGCTTGAAGTGACGCTTCACATAAACCTTACCCACAACCTCGCCCAGCAGGTTGTTTACCGTGCTCACGCCGCGCTTCCAACGTGGCTGCGGCTCGGCCTGACCGTTGAGCGTCTTAGAGAAGAACTCGAAGTTTTCACGGTCAAGCTCTGTGCTCAGATCGCCGGCGAAGTGCGTCAGCATCTGCCAGCTCATGTAGGTCTTCCATACAGACAGATCGTTAGCCTTTAGCACCTCGTTGAAACCTTCGATGAAGCTAGGCTGATTGATGATGATGTCGGCCTGCTTGTCAGCGCCCAGGGTCTTGAGGTAACCGTTCCAGTTGATATCCGGTGCCAGCTTAGGCAGGTCCGCTACCTGATACAGGTTGTAGGTCTTAGTGCTGTCACGCGTCTCGACCACATCCCAATGACGGCTGGCGATAGCGGTTTCCAGCGCAAGGATCTGCTCGGCGCTCTCTTTGGCATTCGCCAGACCAGCCAGGTTGAACATCTTCTCGATGTGGGCCACAAACGCCTTACGAATGTTGACGAAACGCTCGGCTTCGTTGAAGTAGTAGTCTTTCTCCGGCAGGCTCAAACCATATTGCCAGATATGGGTTGCATAGCGACTAGAGTTTTTCGAGTCGATGTCGATGTAGAAAGCCAGCGGCGTGCCGCCACCTATGAGCTGGCTGTGGGCAAAGTATTCCACCAGCTGATCTTTGTTCTCAAGGGCGGCGATCTTGTCCAGCTCACCTTGAATCGGCTTGATACCCAGCTTGTCTAGCTGATCTGTGTCCATGAAAGAGCGATACAGGTCGGCAACCTTCTGCTCATCGCTGCCCGCCTTCAGGTTAGGCGTAGCCGCCACCTCTTCGATGATCGCCTTAACATCGTCACGCGACTTCTCACGCAGGTCATAGAAGGCACCCGTGCTGGTGCGATCGCCTGGGATCTCTGTATTCTTGATCCAGGTGCCGTTTACATAGGCATAAAAATCATCTTGAGGACGTACCGACTTGTCGAAGTTAGCGAAATCGATCCCCGAGGTCAGGGCCTGCTCTACCGCGGCTGCGGTTTCTGTCTTGGCGGTTTCAGGGGCCTTAACTTCTGCCTGGTCGCTGTTGCAAGCGCTAAGACCAAGAATCAAAGAGGCGCACACCCCTCCAACGAACACTTTTTTCATGTGAATTCCTTTTATGCTTAATTGTTTTTTTGTTAGCAATGCGACTGTCATGGCGAAGCCAAAATGGTGCAAAAACTGCTTCAAGATACCTATGTTAAAGGGATTGGGCCAATGTAAACAAGTTTATCTGCGGTCCGTGGGTGAAATTATGCTCACTCATATGTAAGTAAAGATTTCCTCTCCCCAGGCCAGCAGCCCAGTAGCGCCTAGGGCCTGTTTATCTTTCGCGTTCATTTTTACAGCATTCTGTATCGCTTTTATACAAGGCAGAGCGATTGTAATGTAGTGCACTACATCAATGAGCGATAACGCAGTAGAAAAATGATACAGACGCTGCCCGCAGGGTTCGTCTTGAGCACGTTCAACACTTTGTTACTCGGCTTTTATATAGAATAACTATACTTCAAGCCTCATGCCGCGATTTGAACGTGCTCAATTAGAACAAAAAGTGTTCTCAAAAGGTCAACAGGCCCTAGATATATCGTATCACCCGCGCCGGATTACCGCCCACCAGCGTCCTCGGCGCCACATCCTTGGTCACCACGGCGCCGGCGGCGATAACCGCCTCATCGCCTATGGTCACGCCCGGCAGAATGATCGCCCCGCCACCAATCCATACCCGTTCGCCGATCTGGATAGCCTCGGCCTGTTCCCAGCCCTGACAGCGACGCTCCGCATCCAGTGGATGATTAGCGGTGTAGCACTGCACGTTTGGCCCTATCATGGTCTGGCGGCCTATGGTGATGAGGGCGTTGTCCTGCAGGGTGACATTGACGTTGATAAATACCTGAGGCGCCACATGCAGATTCTGACCATAGCTGATATAGAGCGGCAGCTTAATCACGGCCTGGGGATCCAGATGAGGCAGCAGCTCATAGTCCACTGCTGCGCGCAGGTTCATCTCGGCGTTCGCCTGTTGCCGCAACTGCCAGCGCTTTTGCAACTCGCTGTCGAGGCAGTTGTACTCCTGACCGCCGATCATCTTGTCAAATTCACTAAGAGCTTCCATCGCCTGCCGACTCCTTAGGGATGCATACGCAATTTAAGATTGCTCATGCTAACATTTTTCCTTAGCGGCATTTATCCGGGCAGCCACTTTTCTTTACTGGCATTTCGCACGACTAGCACTTTTCCTTTCTCGCACTTTTCCTTTCTAGCACTTTTCCTTTCTTCTCTGGGGCCTCATAATAGCGCCCCACAGTAGCATCCTTAGGTTAACCCAGTGCGTTTAGACAAATTTATCAGCGAATCCACCCATCTCACCCGCTCCTTGGCCAAGAAGGCCCTTCACAGAGGCGAAGTGACCGTCGATGGCCAGGTGATCAAAGATGGCAGCTTTAAGTTGAATGATAGCCAGAAAGTCTGTCTGGACGGCGAGCCCATCTCGCTGATTGGGCCACGTTTTATCATGCTGCACAAGCCGGTGGATACCCTCTGCTCAACCGTCGATGAGGCCTATCCTTCTGTGCTCAATCTGCTCGAACTGCCCCATAAAGAAGACCTACACATCGCCGGACGACTGGACGCCGATACCACTGGGCTGGTGCTGATCACCAGCGACGGTCAGTGGTCCCACAGGGTCACCTCTCCGAAACGCGAATGCGGTAAGACCTATCTGGTGCAGCTGGCCAATCCCCTCAAAGAGGAGTGGGTCGAGCAATTTGCCACCGGGCTGGCACTGCGCAACGAAGATGGGCTCACCAAACCCGCTGAGCTTGAGTTGCTTGGCAGCCATGAGGCGAGACTCACCATCACCGAAGGTAAATATCATCAGGTAAAACGCATGTTTGCCGCCGTCGGCAACAAGGTGGTGGGACTGCACAGGGAGTCTATCGGCGAGATAGTGCTGGACGACAGCTTGGCAGAGGGGGAATGGCGCTACCTGACAGAGGGTGAAATAGCCTCGGTAAAATAGCGCGCCGCCGGTAGCCAAAGATGCAAGCTACCAGTCTATTTATTGGCCCAATTACTTACCCGCAATGACCGCCTTGATGCTATTGAGTAGCGCGCGGTCGGTGCGGGCCTTCTTCAACTTCTTCACACTCTCCTTGAGCGAGGCGTCTGAAAGACGGGTAAAGATGTTGTTGTACTCCTTCTCCTCAATCGCCTCGTCGCTATCGGCCAACTCGGCGATATCCTGAGCGACGCGGCTAAGCTGTAGCCAGGCATTCGCGATATAGAAGCCGTGAAATTCGGCCTGAGCCAATAGCCCCTTGGCGCTGGTAGGCAGGGCCTCCCAGGCGGCGATAAATTTGCCCTCTTCATCGCTTAACAACTCGTTAAACAGATTGGCATAGGCCTCAAGCAGATTTGCCGGCACCTTATCCATAGAGATCACGGTATTACATACGTTCAGCGCCGCCTGTTCGGCGATCGCCTGATATTCTTGACTGGGTTTACTCATAAGACACTCTCAACACAACACGCCGCTATTACCGCGGCTAGGTTCGCCTAAAAACACTCGCCGGATTGGGCCGCCAAGCGGGCGCAGAATAAAGGCTGACGTTATACCCTAGTCTGACTGAAAAGGAAAATTGACACTTTTGTTATATGAAAGTTAAAAACAACGCATAAAAAATATACTTTTTACTGTCAATAAACTGTCATCCGTATAATATAGTTACAAAAAAAGTGTTTATGCTATGGTTAAATGGTCACATAGCAAGGTTGGCAAAGCTAAAAATGACAAGAAAAATAAAAGCAAAATCCTGGATAACGTCTCTGCTGCTGATCAGCCTTAGCCTCTCACTCTTAGGCCTCAGCCCATCGAGCCTGGCGCAAGAAAATACCGCCGAAGAGATAGATGCTGTTTTCCAGAAATTCGATCGCGGCGAGTATGGTGACCAGGAAGCGATCAAAGAGGCGCTTGGCTTCCTGACGACCAATGTCTCGCCCGATGACATGGAGCGTTACCTCAAGCTACAGACTGTGCTTTGCTGGAACAACTATGACATCACCAAGCAGCAAGCGCTCAAAGATGCCATCGCCTTTGCCGACATGAAACTCCTTACCGAAGGGGTCGCCGCCTCGCCAGAGATAACCACAGATCTCAAGCTGTGCCGCGCCTTCATGCACCAGTTGCTTGGCAAGGTAGATGTGGCTCTGGAGGAATACAACAAGGTTGTCGCCGAAGCCTATCTCATCGAATCCCCGAGGCTGATCGCCGACTCGCGCTCACTGCGCGGCGCCATCTACTCTTTTCAAGGTAACTTTGCCCAGGCACTGGAAGATCTGATCACCGCCCAGCACCTGTATGAATCCCTCAACCTGCAGCACTGGGCCATCTACAACCTCACCGAATTGGCCACCAGCTATCGCCGCTTCGGCGATCCCCAGACGGCCATCAAATATTATCACAAGCTGGAGAAGGGCTTCGAAGATACCGGCGACAAAAATGGCGCCAACGCCATCAAGACAGAGATAGGCTACGCCCTTCAGGAACTTGGCGAGTATGAGGCGGCGCTTAAGCAGCACAAGGAGGCCTATCAATACTGGCGCGACACCCTGGGTGAGGAAGCCAGTGCCTACACCGCGGTGAATGTTGCCGGCGTACTGATTGAGCTACATCGCCAAAGGGAGGCTAAGCCATACCTAGCGCTCGCAGAGAAGTACGTACAGCCGGAACAAGGCGCCAGCTACAGTTTCATGCGCCTCTATCAGGCGCAATCGGCGCTGAAGGATGGTCAGTATCAACAGGCTCTCGACTATATCGACATGGCCGAGAAGGCCTTTAATCAGATCAAAAACACCCGCGGCCTGGAGATGCTGCATATGGTGCACAGCCAGATCTTCGTCGCCGAAAAAGACTGGCAACAGGCCTACGAGGCGCTGCTGAGCTATATCCAGGCCCATAAGGCACTCGATGCCACCCAGCAGACCAACCGCACCACCGAGATGCGAACCCGCTTCAATACCGAGCAGATAGAGCGCGAGAATCAGCAGCTGATCGAACTGCAGAAGATCAAGGAAAACGAGCTGGTGATCCTCAAGCAGAACAAGTATCTGCAACTGGCGGTGATCGTGCTGGGCTGCATCATCATGATCATTCTCTCGATCGTCGCCTACAAGCAGTCACAGAAATCCAAGCTGCTCTCTATCCTGGCACTGACGGACCACCTGACCCAGTTGCCTAACCGGCGCTACACCTACTCCAAGGGTGAGGGATACTTCAAGTCCAAGAATGAGGAGCACCACCCGCTGTCGATCATACTGTTCGATGCCGACCACTTTAAGAAGGTGAACGATAAGTATGGCCATGATATAGGTGATAAGATGCTCATCGCCCTCGCCAACATCAGCAACGGATTGATGCGTAAACAAGATCTGGTGGGACGTGTCGGCGGAGAAGAGTTTCTGGTTATCCTGCCCGGCACCACGGCCGAGCAGGCACTCAATGTCGCCCAGCGCCTGGTCACCACGGTAGAGAGCAGCAATTTCGATGACGTCTACATGAATTTCAAGCTCACCATCAGCGCAGGTATCGCCTGCAGCGATGGCGACAAGAGCTTCGAGCAGCTGTTGAAACGGGCCGACGATGCCCTCTACCGCGCCAAGTCATCGGGCCGTAACTGCGCCATCTTAGATACCTAATGATTGCAATTAACCGACAGCTGCAATTAACCGACAGCTGAAATTAACCAGAAGCCACAGTTAAGACGCAGCAGTCAACCCATAGTCGCGGTTAGCTAATCGCGACCAACCAGCGACCTACAAACTTAAGTCACCATGTTTAAGCAGCTCGATACGATGGGGTGGAGTGAGTTTGGGAAACCATTCGTGATAGAGGCGCGCCATCTCGCCTGAGGCCTGCAGCTTAACCAGGGCATCATGCCAGCGAAGCACCCGCTCTGGGTCAGTCCCCTTAGAGAAAGCCAGATAGAGATCTATCTGCGCCAGCTCCAACACGGGATGCACCTCATCCAGCCCCATATTCACCTCGGCCAGCAGCCTCGCCACCGCCAGATCGGCCTGACACCAGAAACGGATCCTGTCGTGCTGTAGCTGACGCGCCGACTGCTGGGGAAAGCTGGCCACCGTCAGGTGCTCTACCCCTTGACGCATCAGGATAGACTCCCCCAGAGAGCCACGATAGACGCCGACGCTGCCCAGGGCATCCAGCTCAGCTACCGATGTGGGCGTCACCCTGTCATCGGCCTTGGCATAGATAGAGATACTGGTGGTGGCTATGGGACCGACGAAATCGAAATTCCTGCTGCGCTGCTCGTTAAGGGAGGTGGCAAACAAGAGCACATTGGCCTGGCCCTCTGCGATGGCAACAGCCCGCGCCCAGGGCAATACCTCGATATTGGCCTCCTCGCCCAGTTCACTGGCGAGGCGCCGCACCAGGCTGACACCATAGCCCATGGGAAGCCCCTGTTCCTGATAGCTCATGGGCGCCCACTCTTCGGTCAACATACGCAGGGGCGCCGCCCCAACCGGACGGGATAGACCAAGCAGTGATAAATAGATCAGCGATAAACCAATCAGCAAGATGCGCCACGCGCTACACCAGATCAAATTGCTCTCCCGCAAGTTAGGCCAACGCCTGTTATTGATTATCGTCTAAGATGGGCAGGCTTTCCCTATGCCTATACTAATGCCTATACTTAGCACCCATATTCAGCGCCTATAGTTGGTGCCTATAGTTGGTGCCTATAGTTGGTGCCTAAATTTAGCAACTATATTTAGCGCCTTAATTTGTGCCTATGCTGCCGAACCCTTTTCTCGACGCCTCTTCCCAACTTAAATAGCGCCCAGCCAAATTGCAATAGGCGCCATTAGAGGCAAGACCAGGCCATCCTATTCTTTTAAGCAAAACCCTAACTATTAGATTAACCACTGGTATTAGTCATGGCCTTAACCACTGGCATTAGTCGTCGCCTTAAGCAGCCGTGTTAGATTTTCTCACGCAAAGCAAAACTGTTATCATGGCGCCACAGTTATCCTGACCTCACCACTCTTGGTCCAAAGTATGTCTCACCACAGCCCCCTGACGCCCCAAGCATTACAGCAGCTCGCCCTTAAGATCAAAACCTGGGGTAAGGCATTAGGCTTTGCGCAAATCGGCATCTGCGATACCGATCTCAGCGCCGAAGAGCCCAAGCTACAGGCCTGGCTCGATAAGGGCTACCACGGCGAGATGGGCTATATGGAGAGTCATGGCATGATGCGCGCCCGCCCTCATGAGCTGCATCCGGGCACGGTGCGGGTCATCAGTGCGCGCATGGACTACCTGCCGCCAGAGGCTGGCTTTGCCACCCACCTTAAAGACCCCAATCTGGCTTATATCTCACGCTACGCGGGGGGCCGTGACTATCACAAGATGATCCGCAACCGGCTAAAGAAGCTGGGGCAGCAGATTGAGGCCGAGCTGGATGACTTAGGGTTAGCGCGCCCCAATTACCGCCCCTTCGTGGATTCAGCGCCGATCTTAGAGCGCCCGCTGGCGGATAAGGCTGGGCTCGGCTGGACGGGCAAGCACAGCCTGCTACTCAATCATGAGGCGGGGAGCTGGTTCTTCCTGGGTGAGCTACTTATCGATCTCCCGCTACCTGTGGATATTCCGGTCAAAGCCGATTGCAACACCTGCGTGGCCTGCATCAAGTCATGCCCCACCAACGCCATCGTCGAGCCCTATGTGGTGGATGGCAGGCGCTGCATCTCCTATCTCACCATAGAACTGCAGGGGGCAATTCCCAAGGAGTTCAGGCCCTTGATAGGCAACCGCATCTATGGCTGTGACGACTGTCAGCTGGTGTGTCCGGTCAATGGTGAGGCGCCCTTGACCCAGGAAAGCGATTTTCATACCCGGGACCCACTCAAACGCCCAGCGCTATTGACCCTCTTTGCCTGGAGCGAGGCGGAGTTTCTCAAGTTTACCGAAGGCAGCGCCATTCGCCGTATCGGCCATAAGCGTTGGCTGCGCAACATAGCGATTGCCCTGGCTAATGCCCCTGCATCAGAGGAGATAATCGCCGCCCTCGAGGCTCGCCGGGACAGCGAAGAGGTCGACGACATGGTACGCGAGCATATCGACTGGGCGCTGGCGCGCCAGCAGTCTGGTGACGTTCAAATCAATCGTAAGACCCAGAGGGTGATCCGCACCGTCGAAAAGGGGCTGCCCCGGGATGCCTGATGCCTGATGCCTGATGCCTGATGCCTGATGCCTGATGCCTTGCATCATCAATCTGAGTCTAAGGTGAAGCCCACCTTAATCGTCACCTGCCAGTGGGCAATCAAGCCGGCCTCTAAGTGCCCCCGGGTCTCGACCACCTGAAACCACCTGAGATGATGCAGCGACTGACTGGCCGATTCGATGGCATTCTTAATCGCCTCGTCCGAACTTATGGGTGAGGAACCAACGAGCTCGATGATCTTGTAGGTATGACTCATAGTGGATCTCCTGTTGCAAACTGGCTATCCCCTTGAGTATAGAAAAGCTTTGCGTCCCCTGTGTACCCAGACGCAAAATCCTTACTGAATCACCACAGCTAAGCCTACTTTAAGCGCCCTAGCAGCTTGTCGGCCACCCGAAAGGCGTTGGCATAAATGGTAAAGGTCGGGGTGACGCTCCCGCCATTTGGCATGAAGGCGCCGTCGGTCACATACAGATTATCGCAATCGTGTACCCGGCAATCGGGATCAAGCACAGATGTGCGCGGATCGACACCGAAGCGGCATCCCCCCGCCACTAGGTTGGCCGTGGGGTCGCTAAACACATTGCCCCAGACCTCGTCGGCGCCCATGGCCTGCATCACCTCCACGCCGCGATCGACCAGATACTGGGCGACCTTAAGATCGTGGGGATGAAAACCGGCGCGCACCTTGGCCACCGGCTGGCCCCATTTATCCTTCTCCTCATCATCCAGGCTGACAAAACACTCATCATGGGTGAGCCAGTCGCAGAAGACCTCAAACTTAAAGTCCCGCGACTGGGTAAAGTGCGCCTTAAGCTTCTGTTTGAGCGGCGTCCCCCAGAGCAGATTGCCCTCCTGCCACTTGAGCGCATTCGCCTCACTGGTGGGCGATGGCGGGTCGAACACGAAGTCTAAGGTGCCGCCCTTTACGGGCTTATCGAACGCCGCCTTATCATCAATCACATACCAGTCTTGCAGGGCGCGATTAAAGAAGGGGCCGCGCAGCTTGAGGCCTCTGGCGGTCTCGGCTGATAGTTTATCCAGCTTAAACACCCCGTGGCCGGTCCCACCGGCGCAGCAGTGCAGGTTCTTGCCAACCTGGCCATGGCGGTTGCCTATCCCCTTAGGGTGTTTCTCACCTGTGCTCGCCAGCAGCAGGCGCGCACTCTCGATGGCATAGCAGGCGACCACGAAAATTTTGGCCTGGATCCGCCGACTGTCGCCCTTGGCATCGAAATAGTCGGCAGAGCTCACCCGTCCCTTGCTATCGGTATTGAGTCGATACACCTTGGCCCGGGGGATGATGCGGCAATGGCCGCTGGCCACCGCATGATTCAGCAGCGCCACCCGGGCGCTGCCCTTGGCACCCGAATGACAGCCATAGCTGCCGCAATAGCCGGAATACTCGCAGCTCATCCGCCCGTTGAAGGGGCGAGACAATATGGCCCGCGCCATCGGCAGTGGATTAAGCTTCAGCGCCTCGCAGGCATTATCGAAACGCGCCGTGATAGGGTGCTCGACGGTAGGCGCAAAGGGAAAGTCCGGGGTCGACCTAGGTTCTAAGTGGGGATGTTGCACCACTCGGCCGCTGACGCCGACAAGCTGCTCCACCTTAGTGTAATACGGCTCTAGCTCCTCATAGCTGATGGGCCAGTCGACCGTGTTGCTGCCGGGGATCACCCCATAGGTCGAGGCGAGACGAAAATCCGTTGGCTTAAGGCGATGGAAATAGCCGCTCATAAAGTTAGAGGCGCCGCCGACGATATTGCCGCCCCAAAACTGCGCCGTGGTCTCCCGGCGCCAGCCCCCCTCGCCATCGGGTAGCTCGAGCACGTGACGCTCCTCGTCAAACCGAGAGCGAAACACCCTGTGGCGCGGCAATTGCTCATCTTTCACGAAATCCTGCTCGGTATACCAGTCGCCCTTTTCCAGCACGACCACGTCGATCCCGGCTCTGGCCAACTCATAGGCGATGGGGCCGGCGCCCGCACCGCTGCCCACGATACAAACCTCGAATTGATGGGGCGTCTGTGTCTCCCCCTTGGGTGCTAATCCAGTAGCTGCTGTCATCTGCAAAGCGTCCTAATAAAAATCTGCTAAAAAAGTGGCCTGTCATCCCAGATTAAAAATCGAGATAACTCTTACCCGCTTTAGGCCGAGGAAAACCCGGCTGGTGATCGAGCCAGCGCCAACCTATCTCGTCTGGATTGCCACCATAGAGGGGATCCAGCGTCAGCGCCTCAATCAGGTAATAGAGCAGCAGGGAGAGCCAGTTCTCACCGGCGCGGCTCTTAGCGATCTCTTTTAGCAGCGCGTCTTGCTCATCCCAGCTCAGCACCAGAAAACTACTTCCCCTTTGGGTATCGGCCCAATCCTCCAACCAGGCCGCGCCCTGCAAGATAAATTGCCTGTCCTCATCGATGCGATTATCGGGATCTTCCATGGCCCACAAGAGATAGCGATAGGCATTGAGATCCTTGGCCGAGGGGCCATCGCCATCATCGGGAAACAGATGTAGCTGCACCGCCTCAATGATGGCGCGGTTGATCACATCAAAACCTTGCGGCCTTGTCGTGATGGAAAATTCGGTGTCGGCCCAGCTCAACTGGGGTTTAGCCGCCAACAGCATCGCCGCGGCGCCGCTTGCAGTCAGAAACGCCCGCCGGGTCAAGCCGCTTTCAAAGGCATACTCTGTAGCCATCTTATTCCCTCGCCTTGTCACCTTACCTCCCAAAGCCTGCAAGCTGATCTCGCCTCAGTCGGTACACAGACCGAAAATATCGCTAAATCGATTCAACTGAGTGTGAATTTTTCACCGCCCCGGGTCAACACCCAGCGCACAAAGCCATTGAATCACCAGGCGGCGACCCGGCGAAAATGCGCCTAGACTAAAGGCAACGGCCAATGCGCAACCCCTAAGGAGATTCCATGGTTAACCCTATCATCGCCGATAACAAGCCCAAGAAAGTCGAGCTCACCAAAGGCAAGGAATACTATTTCTGTGTCTGCGGCCGCTCCGATAACCAGCCCTTCTGCGATGGTTCCCATAAGGGAACTGGGTTTAGCCCCAAGGCCTTCACCGCCGAGAAAGATGGCGAAGCCTACCTTTGCGCCTGCAAACACACGGGCAACGCCCCCTACTGTGACGGCACCCATAAAAACTTCACCGCCGAGCAGGTGGGCCAGAAGGGGCCTGGACGCGAGGCCTTAGGCATCGATGTCGGTAAGCCGCCCAAGGCGGCCGCCACTCAGGAGGAGTCCGGCGTCGAGCTGATCCATCAGCTGGCCAGGGAAGGCCTGAAGACTCTCGGCCATCACGGCCCCATGGTCGCCATGGGCGTCCCCAAGTATCAGCTGCCCAGCTGGGACGAGATTCAGATCATGACGGCCCAGATAGCCAGCAAGCCTCTGTTTGAAGAGGAGGCCGTCGACACAGAGCTGATCATAGGCCCTGAGGCACGCAAGCCGCTGAGGCTCAAAATCCCCCTGCTGGTGTCGGACATGAGCTTCGGCGCGCTATCGCAAGAGGCCAAGACCGCCCTGGCCAAGGGGGCCGAGCTGGCGGGCACGGGGATCTGCTCGGGTGAGGGCGGCATGTTGTCCGAAGAACAAGCGGCCAACTCCCGCTACTTCTACGAACTGGCCAGCGCCCAGTTTGGCTACCAGGAGGCCTTGATGGCCAAGATACAGGCGTTCCATTTCAAGGGGGGCCAGGGCGCCAAGACAGGCACAGGCGGTCATCTGCCCGGTAGCAAGAACCAGGGCAAGATCGCCCAGATAAGAGGCATTCCTGCGGGGCAAGATGCCATCTCACCACCGCGTTTCAGGGACCTCAACTCGGTGGCCGACTTCAAACGCTTCGCCGACAGGGTGCGAGAACTCAGCGGCGGCGTGCCTATCGGCTTTAAGCTCAGTGCTAACCATATCGAACGGGAGATCCAGTTTGCACTGGATGCCAGCGCCGACTACATCATACTCGACGGCCGAGGCGGCGGCACGGGCGCGGCGCCGCAGATCTTTCGCGATCACATCAGCGTGCCCACCATTCCAGCCCTGGCCCGCGCCCAGCGCTACCTCGACCAGCAGGGCGGCAGGGTTACCCTGATCATCACTGGCGGTCTCAGGCTGCCCATGGACTTTGTCAAGGCAATGGCCCTTGGCGCCGACGGCGTGGCCCTGGCCAACAGCGCCATGCAGGCGATCGGCTGCGTGGCCGCTCGCATCTGTAACACCAACAACTGCCCCGCCGGCATTGCCACCCAAAATGCCGACCTGCGTCAGCGCCTCAACATAGATAAATCGGCGCAGCAGCTGGCCAACTTTCTTCAGGCCTCCACCGAACTGATGCAGGTGATGGCCAGGCTCTCGGGCATCCCCTACGCCGGGGTGACGCCTATCTAGGCGTTAGCCAGCCCCATCTAGCCTAATCTCACACTTGTAAGTCTAGGGCCTGTAGGGCCTAGACTTGCAGGCATAAGATTTACTGACCTTAGGTTAGCCAAAAATAAACAGGCTAATGGCTTGTTTAATAAGACAAACCGGTGCAAACTTGCCGCCGAGGATCTCGGGACGAATCCATCGCCCAACATTAGCACTCGCCTCATTGCTGCCATAGACAATGTGAAGGACCACAATGCAAGTCGTTATTTTATCGGTAATCTTAGCCCTACTCTTCGTCATCCTGCTGCTGGTCTACCTTAACTGGCGCAATAAACAACCTCTAGCGCTTAGCGGCGGCCCTGACGAGGTGTTGTCTCAGGCCAGCCAACTCTTGAACCGAGGCAAAGATGCCCAGGCCATCGACTATCTTGAGCGAGCGGCCGACATGGGCATGGCCCATGCGGCGCAGTTTCTCGGTGAACTCTACAGCCTGGAAGGCACCCATCTGTTTGATCTGGCTAAGGCCGACCACTGGTTTCAACAGGCGGCCAGGCTTGATGAGCAGATTGCCGATCTTCAACGCCAGATGCTCAAATTTAAGGTTCACCCCACCCAGGAAGCTGGCAAGCAGCAGCTAAAAGAGATGTTGAAGCCAGGTGCCGATCAGGGCAATAGCAAGCAGCAGGCCGAGCTCGGCAGGCTCTATCAGGAAAGCCCGCTGCTGGACCCCGACGGCACCAAGGCGCTGCACTATCTCGGCCTCGCCGCCGAGGCGGGCGATACGCAGGCGCAGTACCATCTGGCCAACCTGCTACTGGCCCCTCACCACGGCGAGCCCGATCCCATCAGGGCAAGAGCCCTGCTGGAGGCCATTACCGAAAGCGAACCCTTAGCCAAGAGCCAGCTGGCGCAGATGCTGCTAACGGGAGAAGGCGGCCCGGCCGAGCCCCGCGAGGCAGAGCGCCTGATGCGCGAGGTGGCCGAGGAAAACGACTTTGCCCTCATCGAGCTGGCATACCTCTATCAGGAAGGCACAGCCCTGCCTCAGGATATCCCCAAGGCAGAGGAGTGCCTAAGACAAGCCCTCGCCATGGAGAATCACAGCGCCGCCTATCGCCTGGGCGAGTTACTGCTCAAACATAAACGCGATAGCGACAGCCACCGCGAGGCGATCGCCCTGCTCACGCCGCTGGCCGAGCAGTGGTGGACGGATGCCCTCTTCCTCCTGGGCAAGGCCCATGAAGATGGATTAGGCACCCGCCGTCACCTGCCCACGGCGCTGAGCTACTACCGCTTGGCCGCCACAGATCCCGCCCCCTATCACCTGACGCGGGTAGACGAATTGAGTGCCAAGATGGGAAGCTATGAGCTGGAGCATGCCGAGAGCCTGTATCGGCAGTTTCTGACCGAGCATCCACTGAGCCAGGAGCAACAGGCCAGCATAGATCTTACCCACGGGCTGCGACTGTTCCATGAAGATGACAGGGGACGACGCCATCCCAGAGAGGCCATCGCTTACCTTGAGCGCGCCGCGCTCGCCGGCGAGAACCTGGCACTTGAGCCTCTGCATCAGGCCTGTGTAGAGACCGGGCAGAGGGTAGACGCCGCCATCTGGGCCCAGCTCGCCCTAACGGATCAGTTTTACTATCTTCCCACTGGCGAGCTCGAGGTCAGTTTAACCAGCCTCAGACAAGGCTTTAGCGAGGCCGAAGAGGCGCTGTTTACACAACGCCTCGCCGAGAGACAAGCGACACTCGCCGCCAACTGATTAGCTAACGGTGCAGATGAGCCTGGTCATAAAAAGCATAAATAAAAAGCGTAGCGGGCGCTCCGTCTTGGGCTCGCCCGCTGCGTGTTAGAGACTCGGCCTAGCCCAGGCGTCGCCTCAGCTCCTTGGTCGCCTTCACCATGTTAGCCAGCGCCGGCTCCACCTCATCCCAGGTGCGGGTCTTGAGACCACAGTCGGGATTGACCCAGAGCTGGCCCACGGGGATCTTAGTCGCCGCCTTCTCGATAAGCGTCACCATCTCCTCAACCGTTGGAAGATTGGGGCTATGGATGTCATATACTCCTGGGCCTATCTCGTTGGGATATTCGAAGTCCTCGAAGGCATTGAGCAGCTCCATGTGCGAGCGCGAGGTCTCTATGGTGATCACATCCGCGTCCATGGCGGCGATGGCATCTATGGTGGCATTGAACTCGCTGTAACACATGTGGGTATGGATCTGGGTCTCATCCTCTGCGCCCGCGGCGCTGAGCTTAAAGGCGGCCACCGCCCAGTCGAGATAGTGCTGCCACTCGCTGGCCTTAAGCGGCAGCCCCTCTCGAAACGCCGGCTCATCTATCTGAATGATCCCTATCCCCGCCGCCTGCAAGTCGGTCACTTCGTCGCGAATAGCTAAGGCTAGCTGATTGGCTATCTGTTCACGGCCGATATCTTCCCGAGCGAAAGACCAATGCAAGATGGTCACAGGGCCGGTCAGCATGCCCTTCACCGGCCTGTCGGTCAGGCTCTGGGCGAAGCTGGCCCAGGAGAGTGTCATCGGCTGACGACGCGACACATCACCGTAGATGAGCGGCGGCTTGACGCAGCGCGAGCCATAGCTCTGCACCCAGGCAAACTGGGTAAAGCCCACGCCATCGAGCTGCTCGCCGAAGTATTCCACCATGTCGTTGCGCTCGGCCTCGCCATGGACCAGAACATCTATGCCCAGCTTGAGCTGACGGCTGATGCTGTCGCGGGTCACCGCCTCGAGCTGGGCCACATAGGCCTGCTCGGTCAGCTCCCCCTTACGCCAGCGACTGCGCAGACCACGAATGGCCGGTGTTTGGGGAAAGGAGCCGATGGTGGTGGTAGGCAGCAGCGGCAAACGAAAACGAGCCTGCTGCCTGAGGCGGCGCTCACCAAAGCCGCTACCACGGGTGAAATCGGCAGGCGTTAACCCCTTGAGCCTCGCCTGCACCTCAGGATTCGCCGCACGCTCACGGGCCTCGCGCCTGGCCTCACAACGCGCCACAATGCTTTGCGCCTCATCGCTCTGCGGGTTGAGTAGCAATATACGCAGCTGCGCTAACTCATCGAGCTTCTGCCTGGCAAAACTCAGTTGATTGACCAAATCCGCTGCCAGCTCTGTCTCGCTCGCCAGATCCACGGGCACATGCAAGAGCGAACAAGAGGGTGCCAGCCAGACACGTTCGCCAAAATCCGCCACGACGCCACGCAGCCGCTCGGCCAGCAGATCCAGATCCGCCGCCCATACGTTGCGGCCATTGATCACCCCCAGGCTGAGCACCTGGGCAGGCTTGAGGCTGGCGGCAAACTGCTTAAGCTGCTGGGCATCGCTCACCAGATCCAGGTGCAAACCGTCAACCTCAAGATCGCTGATCACACCATGATGATGGGCGACAGAGCCATAGTAGCTGGCCAGCAGCAGCTTAAGCCCCTGACCACTGAGTTCTGCGTAGGCTGGGGCGAAGGCCACCTGCCACTCCTTTGCAAGCTCCAGCGCCAGTATCGGCTCATCGAGCTGTACCCAGGTCACGCCCTGGCTGGCAAAGCGCGCGAGTATCGCCCGGTACGCCTCGAGCAGCTGGGGAAGCAGGCTCAACTTATCGAAAGATTCGCCCTCGCATTTGGCTAAGTAGAGGTAGCTAAGCGGGCCCAGCAGGATGGGCTTAGGCTGATGACCCAGGGATTTGGCCTGTTCCACCTCGTCGAACAGCTGCTCGTAGGCGATGGCGAAGCGCTGCCCCGCCCTGAGCTCTGGCACTATGTAGTGGTAGTTGGTATTGAAGTATTTCTTCATCTGAGCGGCGCGGCAGGCCTCTCCTGTGGGCGCTCGACCGCGAGCCACACGAAACAGGGTATCTAGGTCCACCTGCTCGCCGCTGCGATGACGCTCGGGGATGGCGTCTATGGTGGCGCTAAGGGTGAGCACCTGATCGTAGAAGGCAAAGTCCCCCACCGGCAGCAGTTTCACGCCCGCCGCCTGCTGCCACTGCCAGTGGGTTTGACGCAGCTCGCTGGCAACCGATTGTAGCTGAGCCTGGTCAATCTCGCCGCGCCAATACTTTTCCAGGGCAAATTTGAGTTCCCGTTGACGACCGATTCGTGGAAAGCCTAATGAAGCAACATCTAGAGTTTGCATATTGTATACCCTTTACATTAAGATGAGCGAAATTCATGGTTAGCGCCCTTCGCTGTCATCGCAATCCAGGTTTGAGAACTGAAATTGCACAACAAACCAAAACAGGCGTCTGGACGTCTAGAAGTTTATTGTGCTAATCTGTTGTCTCGCAATCGAATTGATTTCACGAGCAACATGAGCCAAATTCATGTGAGGTAAAAATGATAGAGCTTAGGCATTTACGTACATTGGTCGCCCTGAAAGAGAGCGGCAGTCTCGCGGGCGCAGCCAAGAAGCGCTTTGTCACCCAGTCGGCCTTATCCCACCAGATCAAGGAACTGGAGACCCGCATCAACTCGGCGATTTTCGTGCGTAAGAGTAAACCCCTCTCCTTTACCCTGGAGGGCGCCCGTCTGCTCAATCTCGCCGAAGAGATCTTGCCTAAGGTGATAGAGACGGAAATCGATCTCAAGAATGGCCTGGGCGGCGAGGTGAAAGATCTCTTTGTCGGCATAGAGTGTCACAGCTGCTTTCGCTGGCTGATGCCGGTGATCGAGCAGTTTAATGCCAGCTTTCCCCACACCAATCTGGAGCTGTCGAGCCGTCATCTGTTCGATTCGCTGACCGCACTCAAGCAGGGACAGCTGGACGTGGTGCTCACCTCAGACCCTATTCCGGATCATGATATCGCCTATCAGCATCTATTCGATTTCGAGGTCAAGCTATTGGTCGCGGCAGACCATCCACTGGCCGAACTCCCCTATGTCACGGCCGCGCAGCTAAGCGAGCAGACATTGCTCACCTACCCGGTGCCGCTGGACAGACTGGATATCTACCGTCACTTCTTGGAGCCTGCCGGGGTGCCTGTAGCCAAGCAGATCCGCTGCGATCTCACCGCCATGTTGCTGCAACGAATCGCCTGTAAGGATGGGGTTGCCGCCCTGCCTAACTGGTCGATCAACGAGGCACACGGCCTGTCGCTTAAGGCGGTAAAACTTGGGCCAGAAGGACTCAAGCGCCCCCTGTTTGGCGCCTATCGCAGCAATGGCAGCAGTGCTCGCCTCGCCCAGCAATGGCTCAATCTGGTGACCTCAGAGGGACTGGAACGCCAGGGGCATTAGGCCAAACAGTAAGCCGAATATACAAGACGATGGCATAGAGATAGACTGGGATAAAACTGGAGAAACGCTAAAGGATTAGTATGAAAATTGTGGCACTTTTTGTTCAGGTCTGTCTGTGGTTTAGTATCGTCTTATCCCCCGCCTTGTTGGGTCTGCTTATGGGTGGCCTGTTAGCCTCGCAACAAAGCCAGACCAGCCTAAACGTTCCATTAATAGGCCTCACGCTTGGTGCACTTTTGGGAGCCATCTGGGCCGAATATATCCGTCGAACCCACGGCCTCAGTCAATTCTTAGGTCGCCTGGTAGCGACTCCCGACATCGACGGCCGCTCTGCTCACAAGCCTTGAGCCACTGCACCCTAGCCTCTTCACTCACCCCCAGTTCATAAGAAATAAGACACAAAAAAACCTGCACTTGGCAGGTTTTCTTTTATCTGGTCGAAGGCCTTAGGGCCTGTTGGCCTTTTGAGAACAAATTTTGTTCTAATTGAGCACGTTCAAATCGCGGCTCGAGGCTTGAGATATAGTTATTCTATATGAAAGCCGAGTAACAAAGCGTTGAACGTGCTCAAGACGAACCCTGCGGGCAGCGTCTGTATCATTTTTCTACTGCGTTATCGCTCATTGATCTAGCTCACTACATTACAATCACTCTGCCTTGTATAAAATCGATACAGAATGCTGCAAAAATGAACGTAAAAGGTCAACAGGCCCTAGAGCGGATTGAGCAGTTGATTGCGCATGGAAAGCACCCGGCGCAGCACTAGGCCCGGAGAGTCTGGGTTACGGGTCTGACGCAGGTTGTGGGCGATCATAAACTCTTCTCTAAGCTCTTCGTCCAGGCCTAAGGAATCGAAGGCTTCCAACGTCAGGGTCTGCTTCTGGTTATCGATCAACGACTTGATGATGGAGAGCGGGAACGACAGCTCCGACTCGGCATTCAGATAGGCGAAGGCGGTCAGGGCGATGATCTCGCCAAACACACTAAACAGCGCCAGGGTCTGTACCTCATCGGGATTGATGTTTACCCCTTCCATATGATGCAGGCTATCGACGGCGTCTGTGGCTATGCTCTCGGTAAGTGCCCAGTAGCCATACACCAGCTTCTTATAAGGCTGAGGCAGCTCATCGAGGCGCTCCTTGAGATAGAAGGTGAAGGCATAACGGTAGATATTGACCTGCCCCAGGCGCACTAGGGCATCTTTCAATGACCGATTCTTCGAGGAGACTATGCCACCGGCATTGGCCGCCGAGTTGCTGCGCCATAGCAGATGTGCCGCCAATGCAGGATCGGAAGAAACTATATCAATCACATTGCGGATATCGCCATCGGCAATAATGGCTTTCTTCAACGGGATCAGAATACCCCTTCGTCCGATAACCTGTTCTTCATTGGCAATAATTGCGCGTACTTGAGTGAATACCTGATGCTCAAGATCTGTCATGAGAAGTTATTAACCTGATTTATTATTGGCACGGCGCCATTTGTTATCCGAGAATTTACCCATAAAACGACTGTCTGGGTCAAGTCGATTTGGGGTAAAAACGGACATTTACCTAAATAAATACCTCTTGCCACTCACCCTTAGGCTTTCAGTTTGGTTAAACGACAAAATTCCGTCAGTTAACCAAGGGGTGACGCCCATTGATTGGCTATTACCAGGGCAATTTTAACTATAGGGCCCCTGCCTGCTGCAGACGCTGATATAGGTGCTCGGCGAGACGACGATAGCCTTCATCGTTGAGGTGAATCGCATCAGATTTTACTTCTGATAATTTTAGCAGCTCTGTCAAAAAATCCTCAATAAATAGCGGTTGATATTGCGCCGCCAACTGCCCATACAGTGGCGCGGTTTCCAGCCAGATGCTCTTCTGGGGAACACCGATCAGCACGACAGGAATATCTCGCCGCTGCGCCTCAGCGAGCATCGCGGCCAAATTGGCCCCCACCTGCGCCGCGCTGCTATTGCGCAAAAAATCATTGCCGCCCTCGAGCAAGATAATCAAATCCGGTGCCGTCTCATCCAGCACCCGGGCGAAACGCGTTAGCCCCTGGGCGCTTGTCTCCCCCGAGATACCAGCATTAATCACCGCTCGTCCGCTCATCCTCTGCAATTGGCTGGGATAATCCATGCCGGTACTGGCCCCCACGCCTTGGGTCAGGCTATCACCGAAGGCGAGGATCCTGGCATCGCTGGCTAGCGGAGCAAACGAGGGGCCACTGGCGGGCCAGAAGGTGATGATCGCTAGTAATATAACGGGCAAGAGCAGCCACTTAAATTTCATCCACAGACTCCCAAATGATCTATGCCCTATGATGAACAGCGGGTAATAAAAAAGCCAGTCAAGTGTGACTGGCTCTTAGAACTTTAACAGCTTTAGAAGCGGTAACTGGCACTCAGGCGTAGCGCACGCCCCGTGCCTGGGTAATAACCGCTACCCCAAGTGCTGAAGTAACCTGAGCTGACATACTCCTTGTCCAGCAGGTTATCGACCCGCAGGCTGGCCAGCCAGGCATCGCGGCTATAGTTGATGGCGATGTTTGCCAGGGTATAGGCATCGAGCTTGTCTCCCTGGTTGGCATTGTCGCCCTCCATGTAGCGCTCGCCCGTGTAGACACCCTCGACGAAAAGCTGCAGGTGCTGGTACACATCATAGCTAACGTAGCCACGGCCGCTGTTCTTGGCTACCCAAGAGAGCGCCTTACCCTCGTTTAGTCCTTCGGTGAACTCGGCATCGATATAGTTGTACTCGAGGCCCAGCTGAACATCCTGACTCACCTGCCAATCCCAGTCGGCGCTCACACCATAGCGACGCGAGGCATCGGCGTTCAAGTTGGCGCCGGGGAAGTCACCACCTGCAGGCGTCTCGGCGCTCGGGTCAAAGACGATCTCATCTTCGAGATCCAGTCGATAGGCACTCAGGCGCAGGGTATTGCGCTCGAGCAGCAGATCCCAGCCCGCCTCGTAGCTGCGGCCGGTCTGCGGCTTAAGTCCCTGAATGCTCTCTGGCGTATAAGCCTGCTCATCCACCTTGGCGAAACGGAAGTTATCGTCGGCGCGCAGGTAGAATCTATGTTGCTGGCTCGGGCGATAGTTGATGCCAAGCTCAAAGGCATGGGCATCCTGATCGAGATCGATCCCATTTGGATAGGCTTTGCCGTCAACCAGCTCATCGGTCACCTCGGCGTAACGACCACCCACCACATAGCTGAAGCTCTCGGTGAGGGGCACGGTTGCCTGCAGATAGGCGCTGGCCAGCTTCTGCACATTGCTGCGATTGCTAAATGTCGCCTCGCCGCGGCTGAGATCCAGGCCGGTCACCAGCTTAAGCTCGCCGTTATCCGTCTTGATGTTAGCCACAGCCTTAGGCTTAAACTCCAGCAGGGAGCGGGTATCACGGCGGCTTGTGTTCCAGGTGCTTAGCCCTGTTGTTAGGGTGTCGCTGTAGTTAAGGTCGGCGCCCAGTGCCCAGGCCTCATTCAGCTGGCGCTGATAGCCGGTGCGGGCCGCCGTGGTCATCTCATGCAGATAGGCATCGATAAAGAGATCTCCCTGCTGCAGATCACCCATTTGTCTTGGGTTTTGCTTGATCTGCTCGTCGGTCAGCGCAGCAGCCAGTTCGCGGTGGCTGTCATAGTGACTCACCTCGGCGAAAAACTGCTGCACCTCATCGTCATACTGCAGGCGTCCCAGCACTGAGCTGGTCTTGCTGGCGTTATGATCGCGATAGTTATCGCTCTTGAGGTGGTTGGCCGCGCCATAGAGGCGCCAGTTGTCGTTGATGGCGACCGAACCGTCGGCCTTGGCCTCAAAGGTGTCGAAGCTGCCGCCGGAGAGCTGCAGGCTGCCGCCGTTATCTTTCGGCGCCTTGGTGATGATGTTAATCACCCCGCCAACCGCCTGGTCACCATAGAGCACACCGGCGCTGCCTGAGAGGATCTCGATTCGCTCCACCTGATTGAGCCCGATGGCACTGATGCTCGGCGCGGCGATATCGATGTTGTTGAGACGACGACCATCGATCAGGATCAAGGTGTTGTTGACCGCCTGACTGGCACTGAAGCCACGCATGGCAAACACAGCGCCCGAGTTAGAGTCAGAGACCTGAATACCGCTCTGTCCCCGCAGCAACTCGGTGAGGTTAGTGGCACCGCTAAGCTCGATGGCAGCAGCGTCGATCACATTGACGTTGGCCGCGATGTTGATAGGGGTGTTTTCGCTGCGACCGATAACCGTGATGGTCTCATCCACAGGCCCTGTGGTGCCCGACGTCGTCGCTAAGGCTGGGAAGCTCCCTGCCAGACAGGCGCCAAGCAGTAGCGCGATTTTACTAGGTTGTGTACCCATTTTCCTTTAACTCCTAAAAGGGAAACAGGGCAAGTCGTCACGACTGGGCGCAGTCCATCAAACCGCCAGGGTCGCATTTTGAGATCTGCCCGCCGAAATCTCAAAATCACCTTAAGGGCCGGTCTCCGGACTGAGGCTAAGTTCAAACAATGCGTTTAAACGACGAGCATAGATTTTTTTAACGCCATGATGTTAAAGGCATGGCGCACCCAGCTCTCACCTATCACCGTTGCGGGGGCAGTGCCAGACTCTCACTGGCTTCCCGATTATCCCGTGTCATCTCGCGCCACAGGCACCACATAAGGTTGACTAATACCAATCGTAGTAAATAGTCGATCATCCTAGGGAAGGTGCGAATAAGTCCCGTGCTTGCTCTGCGTGTGCTTAAAGTGGATAGATGCTAGGCACAGTTTGCAGCGAATGGCCCTAGTCCTTCGCAAGAACTGTAACGCAGCAAATACCGCTGTAAGCCTCGCCCTGCGGGGCTTTGATAGCAACACCATTTCGGCGTTATTCAACTTCAGCAGGCCTCGGCATGCCCTCAGTTGAATGCCTTGAACTGTCGCTGCTATCAAAGCCAGAGCTGTGCGGTGCTTGCTCTGCGTGTGCTTAAAGTGGATAGATGCTAGGCACAGTTTGCAGCGAATGGCCCTAGTCCTTCGCAAGAACTGTAACGCAGCAAATACCGCTGTAAGCCTCGCCCTGCGGGGCTTTGATAGCAACACCATTTCGGCGTTATTCAACTTCAGCAGGCCTCGGCATGCCCTCAGTTGAATGCCTTGAACTGTCGCTGCTATCAAAGCCAGAGCTGTGCGACGACTTGTTCGCACCTTCCCTAGCTTGTTAAAACGTTCGATAACTGCGTTAGATTTTTCGATTGTAGAATAACTACTTATCTAAAAATTCTAACTTGTTCTAAAACGTTTTTCCGACGCTATTTCTGATCGCTTACTTACTGTGATTGGTATGAATTTGGTCATGATCTGTCTCATGGCAAGCCGTGGCTTATGTGCAGCGTTGAGGAGACGACTCTCCAGGCCTAGTGACAGAACGCGGGCATTATAGACGTCTACACGTATAAATGTCTAATATTCCCAGGCTCGGCCTCATCAGAATCTTCGCCAAGGGAGCAGGTCCACACCCTAAAGACAGCTTAGCGCCCTCAAAACAATGAAGGAGGCCTAAGCCTCCTTCATCACATTATTGCGTCATCATATCGCTAACGATATCAGGCCTCGGCTAATGCCTTAGGATTGTCGCCATATTCGTTGCCTTCTACACTGTCCTGCACATAGAAGATAAGCAACACGATGGCGCCGATCAGCGGGATCAGGCCAATCAACTGCCACCAGCCTGAACGGCCAGTGTCATGCAGGCGTCTGGCTGACATGGAGATAGTTGGGATAAACATCACCAGCGCAAAGATGGTGCTCAACATATACAGACCGGTTGCGACATCGATAGCGGCCGTTACGGCGTAGAAGATGATGTAGAAAGGGTATACATCCAAAATTCTTTGCGACGCGCGCGGCCGGTGAAATCAGCAAACTTCTTCAACGCACCAATAAAATATTCCATTATAGTTCCCTTTGTTTACGTAAATTAACCGAAAAGCTCCAATAAAGAGGGGGCCATTCCTGAGCCCCCTATTGGATAAGCTTCATAATATATCAATAGTTTCAAAAATATAATTGAAATTTAATGACAATCTCGCTTCGCTCACAGACGATCCACTTGCATCTAAAAAAATCGCCCCCTTGTGCCGTGAGGCTAATAGATCAACCAGCATCTAACGAGCGAGACTAACGCAGGCTCGCCATGTCGGCGATGCGCTCGATGGGTGGTGCTATCTTAAGCGAAGTGGTTGATAACAAGGCCTCTCCCCGCGCCGATTGATGCAGCAGAAACAGATCTTCCTCACCGGCGATAACCGTGTAGTGGCCTATCTCGCCTACCGGCTTATCTATGCCCTGCTCACCCCTATGAGTATGGGGCATCTTGTCGCAGGTTAGCATGGCGCTATAGCTTGCCTTGCCACCTAGCTCGCTGGCGCCCAGTTTCTGATAATGCATCTCCCCTTCGCAGGTATTACGGTACTGCTCGGCGAAACCGTCGAGAAAGGCCTCTGGGTCGATACTGGCAGCCATGCCTTTAAATCCCTGCACACAATAGAGCGACGACCAGTGGGCCAGCATCTCCTTGGCGGGGACAAACTCGGCCGAAAACATATCGCCGTGCTGCTCGCTATAGGCTAGTCGCCAGTTAGCGGGGAAATACAGTCCAAGATTTTGCTTGAAAATGGTCAGCTGGCTGGCTTGTACCTGAACCTGTGACGACATCTGTGCCACTTGGGTGGCGCTCACGCTAAGGGGTTGGAGGAGCAAGGCCAGCACCAGCCCTCTCGCCAAAGCCTGAGTTAATACCTGTGGTGAAAAATCCATTTTATCTACCTCATCCTCAATGCTGCGACACCCAAATAGCCGACAAAGATAGCCAACAAACCTGTCGCAAGCGGCGGCTAATCCCAGTGTAAATCACTAAACGGGAGTGATATCGAACAGATGTTACTACAAAGTCGCGCCAACCGATGGGTTGATTTACGAAATTTAAGACTGAAATAATGCTTGACGCTTTTGATTACAAGTGTAATCTTAATTTAAAAATTACATTTGTAATCGATTGGAGACGGTTGAATCATGAAAGAAATCAGCAACGCCGAGCTGTCGGTACTCAACATACTCTGGCAAAGCGCCCCCTTAGGCGCCAGCGACGTGGTGGAGGCCCTAGCCAGTAGCCAGGGGATGCACGAAAAAACCGTAAAGACCCTGCTCAACCGTCTGGTGAAGAAGCAGGCCCTGGGTTATGAGAAGGAGGGCCGAGCCTATCTTTACTATCCCTTGATCGATCAGAGCGAGTATCAACTCAAGGAGAGCCAATCTTTCGTCGAGCGGGTATTCGCCGGTAAGGTCGCCCCTCTGGTAGCGGGTTTCGCCAAGCAGAAACAGCTGAGCCCCGAAGATATCGCCGAACTTAAGGCCTTAATCGATGACTGGGAAGAGGAGCAATCCTCATGATGAGCCTAATCATCAGTGTGATGCTGCCGCTGACCCTGTTGTGCGCCGCCATCTTGCTGCTACACAAACCGCTGCTTGCCAGGTTAGGCGCCCACAACACCTACACCCTCTGGGTTGCCGTGCCCTTACTACTGGCGGGCACTGTAATAGGTCAGTTCATCCCAGCAAGACAAACCAATCAGTCGCTGTACCAGTTGCAGCACTTTAGGGTGCAGGCCAGCGAGTTCCTATCCCAGAGCCATTACGCCACGCTGAATATGACCCTAGGCTACCTCTGGCTGCTGGGCAGCCTGACACTCTTGGGCATACTCCTCTATCAGGCCATTCGGCTCAGGCAAGTTGTCGCGCAAGCCCAAGGGCTCGAGCTGCCCAAGGCCCTGCTCTCCTTCATGCAGCTAGCAGAGTCGACGCCTAAAGCCTCTGTGGGCATCAAGTGTCACCCACAGATAGACTCGGCCATGCTGGCCGGTCTACTCAAGCCAGTGATCTTGGTTCCTATGGATTTTAAACAACTCACTCAATCTCAGCAGGCCTCGGTACTCGACCATGAGCTTAAGCATCTGGCACGTCACGACATTGCAGCCAACCTGCTGGACTATCTACTAGTCTCCCTGTTCTGGTTTAACCCTGTCTGCTGGCTGGCCTATCGTCGTTTTCGTGACGATCAGGAGATCGCCTGCGATGCCGAGGTCACCAGGCATATGGATAAACAACAAAGAATTGCCTATAGCCAAACGCTATTGGCTTACTCCCAGCAGGCCCACCTAGGCATGCTACACACTCACTATGGAAACAAGACCATCCTCAAGGAGCGGATCATGCAATTGAAGAAAACACACTCTAAGCGCCCTCTGGCCATTTTAGGCCTGGCACTCACATTGGGCTTGTCTGGTGCCTTAATTAACCAAAGTGCGGTTGCAGGCGACAAGCACCACGACGAAGCCAAGGCACCAAGCCCTATCATGCGCGTCGAGCCAGCTTATCCCGCCGAGGCCGCAGAGAAACGCATCGAGGGCTATGTCCAGCTGCAATTTGATATCGACAAGCAAGGCAAAGTCAGCAACGTCACCATCATCAAGTCTTACCCGGGTAAGATGTTTGATGACGAGGCGATGAAGGCCCTGTCCCAATGGCGATATGAATCATCAAAAACAGGCGTCACCAATGCCAAGGTACAGCTGGACTTCATGATGTCTGCCCCTAAGGCGGAGATCGAAAGAGTTCGGGTGACCGCTGGCTAACGCCTGCTGGACAATGCGAAAGTGAAAAGGGGCCGCGTCGCTCTTTTTCTGTTACTGATTCTGTTACTGGGCATTTGCTTCCGACCTGCACTTATTTCTAGCAGCTCTTCCCCCCGAATTGCTTCCCCTTCCGAGCTGCACTTACTCCTTAGCCATCATAGACTCAAGCCCCATAGCTAACGCCGCCCCTAAGCAACACCAGAGCAAACGCCTGCAACTCTCCTCGACGCGCAGCAGATTGACCCCTATAGATAGATGGGGTAAAACAATGGCTTACACAATAAACCTCAACTCCGGATAATCAAAGTCTCTCAGCACGGCTCTTTTAGCGCCTAACGTCGTTAAAATCAACGCAATAGACCAGCTATTGTCTTATGATTTTGCCTCGTTTTGCATCTAAAATGGCCGCACTGAGTCATGGGATAATATTGCTATTATGCAAATCAAAGAATGATAGCCTTTCTTATCCAGAGTTCAGGTTAATAAGAATATGAATTCCCTTAGCCCCAAAGGTCATCGATGAGTTCAACGACGCCCACGTCCCGCACCCTCAAAGTCCCGCTAGTCAATGTCTATGCCAAAGGTGGTTACAGCGCTCAGCTGTGCATCGGCGCCGAGAAACACCCGCTAAATCTGATCTTAGATACGGGGAGCAGCACTCTGGTGGTGTCTGGCAGCGACTATATAGAGGAGCAAGATAGTGCCCTAACCCCCACCAGCTTCGCCCAGGAGGTGCTCTACGGCATTGGCGGCTGGGACGGCCCAGTAGTCTACACCCGAGTGGGCATTCGCGAAGACGCCATAGATTTCGACCTTCATGACGATCACGTCCCCCACGCCCATCACCCCATAGTGCTGGACCAATGCCCGGTGGCCGTAGTGTCATCCCTGGCCCAGGAGACCAGCTTTGCCGATGCCGACGGTATACTTGGGCTTGCCTATGATGGCCTCAACAAGGTCTATGATCTCAAAGACTATTTTCATCACTATGGCATAGCCCCGGCGCTCACCCATCCCTGGCCGTTCGACGAGGAGATCCACCTGTGCACCCAGCACTATCGCCCCATACTCACCGAGGCCAACCGGAACTTATCTATGGTGCAGACAGGCAGCAACTCAGCGACATCAGACACCCAATGGCATCAGGCGACCGAGCAGAGCTTCAACAGCGAAGACCTACGTCAGTTTAAGCGCTTCTTGCGTACCCAACCCAGCAATGATCTCCCCCCCTACTTTAGCAACTTGACCAGTCATGGCCTGACGCCAAATAAATTTGCCTTCTTCGCCCGCCGCTCCAGCATACATGTGGCGAGCCAGGAGGTACTCGTCCCCAATAGCGCCAACGACTTTGCCTTCCTCGGCCAGGATCCCCTCAACCAAGGCTGGTTAATCTTAGGCGGCGGGGAAGAACATACCGAACTCTATCGGGGCGAGTTTAAGACCATAGCGGTGATCGAGAACAAGTATTACAACGTCAATCTGGTGGGAATGTGTATCGGCGACAATGAGATGATCCCCAGCCTGCTGACGCAGTCGCTGGCGGAGCAAGCGCCCACTTCTGATGACGCTCAGCCTGACCATAGCGAACTCTGCCCCGACGGCCAGCACCTGCACACCCATGGGGTACATATCTGTGACACCCTAAAGGGACAGAGCAACGCCATTATCGACACTGGCGCATCGGCCATAGTGCTCACACGCCACCTGTTTGGCGCGCTCAGCCAGGCGCTTGAAGCCATTAATCCCAGCTTCATCCAACAGATAGCCCCCTTTAGCGATATCGCCTATCAGCAGACTGGCATCCCCATGGACGAGCTGCAACTCGATAGCTGGCCGGATCTCACCTTCTATTTCGCCGGTCCGAGAAACGAGCACGAGGCAACGCCAAGTTGTGATGACCCAGACTGCCCGCCCGGTTGCGAGCCCATCGCCATCACTGTCACGCCCCAGCACTACTGGCAGATTAATACGCCGACCAAGGGTAAGGCCTGCTTCAAACTGCTGTCACAGCTGCCTAACTGGCCGGATCAATCTATCCTCGGCCTGCCGCTGATGAGCGGCTACTATGTGATATTTGATCGCTCGGTCGATGAAAAAGGAGTCATTCGCTTCGCCGAGCAGAAACCGCTAGTGATGTCGGAGGCTCAGCTTGCCAAGTAACCATCAGCTCCCTTCGAGACTCACCCAAGACTTGCCAAATCATGTTTTTTGCAGCGAGCGCCTGACTATGAGGCCTATCGCTGAGACGGACAGAGAGTTGTACCGCCACCTCTATTGTAATGAGCGGGTAATGCGCCACATCAGTCAGCCTTTCTCCCAAACCCAAGCAGATAGGGCATTTGAAACTTCACTTAAGGCGATGACAATGGCATTGCAACACCCAAACATACCACCTAGCTACATGCTCTGGATAATAGCGAATAAGACTTCCGGCGTAACAATGGGGGTTATCGGACTAAATTGGAACAAAGCCACGCCGAATTCTGCAGAGATTGGCATTATGATGCTCCCCAAGGCTCAAGGTAAGCTGCTTGCCGACGAAGCGGTCACAGCACTGATAGAACACAGTAAGAAATCACTGAATATCAAAGAAATTAAAGCAAGTTTTTCTACAAAAAACCTCGCCACAAAAAGAATTGTGAAAAAGCTTGGGTTTAAGCAACGCACATCCAACTCTCCGCTCCAAGAGGTTAAAGATATAACCAGCGAGAACCAATTAGAATACTTTTTGAATTTCGTCGAAAAATCTTAATAAAAACCAGACACACAAGGTAATTAACAGTTTAAAATCAGCCAAATTACTGTTAGCTTTACCCCTTAATTAGCATACATCACATCAGGATCTAACTTCATGGCGGGAAGCCTGGCTTGTGTCGGCATAGGGATGACCTTAGGGGCCCATATCTGCCCGCTGGCACGCAGCTATATTGAACAAGCCGATGTCGTTTTCTCCGGAGTCTCCAACGGCATAGTAGAACTCTGGCTAAAAGAGATGCACGGCGATGTCCGCTCGCTACAGGTCTACTATGGCGAGGGCAAGTCACGCCATATCACCTATCGTGAGATGGTCGATGCCATGCTAACAGAGGTCAGACAGGGCAAGAAAGTCGTCGGCGCCTTCTATGGTCACCCCGGCGTATTCGCCCAAGCCCCCCATAGATCCCTGGAGCTGGCGCGCGCAGAAGGCTTCGAGGCGGTCATGGTACCGGGCATCTCCGCCGAGGATTGTCTTATCGCCGACCTTGGTATAGATCCCGGCCAATTTGGCTGTCAGCAATTTGAAGCCAGTCAGTTTATGTTTTATCAGCGCCGCTTCGACCCCTCCTGCTACCTAATCCTCTGGCAAATAGGCCTGGCCGGCGACAAGAGCATGGCCAGATTCGCCACGGGCAAGGCCCATCGCCAGGTGCTGATAGATCTGCTGGCAGAGACTTACCCCTTAGATCATCAGGTGATCCTCTACGAGGCTGCCGTGCTGCCCATAGATAAGGTTCGCAAACAAATGCTGCCGCTGCGTGATTTGGCCGATGCCGAAATTTTTATGCACACCACCTTAGTGATCCCGCCGAGCGAAAAGATGCGACCAAACCCAACAATCCTGGATAAACTCGCTAAACTCGAAACGGCTCACCAGGTCGATGACAGCCTAATACCCGAAAACAAATCAACAACAAATTAAGGAAGAGCAATGTCGAACATTATTCAACTACTGGAACGCATGGGTCAGGATGCAGCGCTACAAACAGAAGCTAATTTTGACAAAGCAATTACAGAATCAACACTCAGCACAACGTTGAAAACGTTACTACTTAATCGTGACAATATTAGTCTAAAGCGAGAGTTAGATGTTTGTCCCGATGTGGTTTGCTTAATGGTTCCAGCAGAAGATGAAGAACCAACAAATGAAGAAGAGCCAAAAGAGGAAAATGTTGAAATCAAAGCCGTTGTACATGGCTAATAAATTGAAAATGACGAAATTAATAACAAGAACACCAAAAACCATATATTGGCTTTTGGTGTTCTTATGTTTGAACTGCATACCTAACGCCAATGCAGAGCTAGAAAGCACACAATCAAACATAGATACATTATTGCAAAGCGCAGAAGAGGCGAGAACCAGCAATCCAGAAAGATTTAATGAGTTCATGGAAAGACTGGATGCCCGAAAGTCCACATTTAATAGAGAGCAAAAAGGCTATTTTGACTATCTAACAGCATATAAACTTTCATACGCAGGCCGATTTGATGAAGCCATCTCTATATACACGCTAATAATTGATTCAAAAATCTCCCCTTCTTTATCGTTTAAAGCAAGGCTATCCGAAGTCAATATTTATGCCATTTCAAAAAATTGGAATGAAGGTTTGCAAACCCTAAGTCAGCTTCTCAATTCAGTCAAAGAAGTTGAAAATATAGAGTTAAGGGAAAGAGCCTATGCTGTTGCAGCAGTTTTCTACAATCAAATCGAACAATTTGAATTGGGATTACAGTATGCGGAGCGTATTTTGGCCACGAGTAATAATTCAAGAACCTTATGCTTAGCGCATAATTTATTTCTAGAAGCTAGTTTAAAATTAAAGCGTCTAGAAGCAAATGATCGAAGAATCGATGATGCAAAAAAGGTATGCCATCAAGGAAAAGAACTTATGATGGAAGGTGCCATTTATACCTATGTGGCTCCCTTATACCTAGAAAGTAACCAATCAAAACTTGCAATAGAATTATTAGAAAGTAAACTGAGAATTATAGAAGAAACTAAATATGTACCTATTTTATCTCAATTTTACTCCTTGCTTTCGGAGGCCTATTTTAATGAAAACAAGCCTATAAAAGCAGAAGAATTTGCATTAAAAACTTTATCTTTAGCAAGCCAAACAGGTAACTCTAAACCCTTAATTAACACTTACTACATACTGTACCAAATCACTAAATCTCGCAATGACTTCAAGTCGGCACTGGATTATCACGTCAAATACGCCCAGGCCGACAAGGCTTATCTCGACGATATCAAGACCAAGCATCTGGCCTTTCAGCTCGCCGAGCATCAGGCGGCGGAACAGAAGAGCCGTATCGCCCTGCTGGACAGACAGAACAACCTGCTACTCACCGAGCAGCAGCTGGCCAAGACCCAGGCGGAAAACAACCGGCTATTTATCTCGCTACTGATCGCCATCATCACCTTGCTGGGCTTCTGGGCCTACAAGTCGTGGACAATTCAGAAACGACTCAAGCAGCTGGCCGAATACGATGCCCTGACTCATGTGTTTAATCGCGGTCACTTTACCCAGGTCGCCCAGAGCGCACTGACCTACTGCGAGAGCAATGCCTCCGATTTAAGCTATATCTTGTTCGACCTAGATAATTTCAAACAGATCAACGACAGATTTGGTCATGCCGTGGGTGACTGGGTACTCAAGCGAGTCGCCAAGGCCTGCCAGGCTCAGGGGCGTAAGAACGATATCTTCGCCCGGATAGGCGGCGAGGAGTTTTGTATTGCCCTGCCGGGCTGCACGCTGCAGACGGCAATTAAACTGGCCGAGGCCTGCCGCACGGCGATTGCCGCCATAGATTGCACAGAGACGGGTCATGAGTTTGAGGTTACGGCCAGCTTTGGGATAACAGACACGAATATGTCGGGCTATAAGCTGGAGCGGTTGATCAACGACGCCGACAGCGCCATGTATCAGTCGAAGGAAACCGGGCGGGATCGCATCTGTATCTTTGACCCAGAGGCCAAGCGTACTATTCCTCAGGCTTCCCACTCTCTGCTCTCCCTCTAGCGAGGGAGAGCAATGATGGAGCAATACAAGCCTTAGCCTGAATCTGACCGCTAGAACCCGCACTGTAAAACTGTGCTGAAATAAATTGTGCTGCTACGCAACAGGTTGAGATGAAAGCCTTTTGCCTAAAGCTACCCGCTTTTATAATCAGGTATAAACTGTAAGATGCCTGTCACCGAAAGCCCACGGAAACTCGAGCATCGACAACAAAGGGAATGACTCTCGTGCTAAAGAAACTGCTCGCTATGACCAGCTCGACTCAGATGCTCGTCGCCATGTTTGTGGGTTTTGCGGTGGGCCTCTTCTTTGGTGAATCCGTCGGCTGGATGAGCAGCATAGGCACCAGCGTGATCCTCTTGATGCAGATGACGGTATTGCCCTACATTCTGGTGTCATTAGTGGGGGGCATAGGCAAGCTCAAACGCGCCACCGCCAGCCTGATCTTCAGCCGCGCTGGCGCCATCATGCTACTACTCTGGGGGATAGGCCTCTTGCTGATCGCCCTGATGCCGCTCTCCTTTCCCTTCGTCGAGACGGCCTCCTTCTTCAGCACCAGCTCCATAGAACCGGCCGCAGCCATAGACTATTTCAAGCTCTATATTCCCTCCAATCCCTTCCAGTCGATGGCCGAAGGCTATGTCCCCGCCATGGTGATCTTTGCCATCGCCATGGGGCTGGCACTGATCGGCATGGAGGGCGATAACAAACAGCTGATCATCAACTTTATGCATACCTGCGGCGAGATCTTCTCCAAGATCACCCAGGCACTGGTTAAGGTGCTGCCCATAGGGATCTTCGCCATGTCTGCCTCGGCGGCGGGTACCATGGGGGTCGATGAGTTTGCCAGCATGCAGGTTTATCTCATCAGCTATTTCGTGCTCTGCCTGCTGCTGACCTTCTGGGTACTGCCCTGGATTGTGGCCTCGCTGACTCCGGTCACCTTCGCCCAGGCGCTGAGGATAAGTAAGGCAAGCCTGGTCACCGCCTTTGCCACCGGCAACATCTTCATCGTCATTCCTGTCATCGTCGAGGAGTGTAAGCAGATCATGCGCGAGCATCAGAGCCTGAGCGACGATGCCGAGACCCTGGTCGAGATCTTAGTGCCCATCGCCTTCACCTTCCCCAACATAGGCAAGTTGACTGTGATCCTCTTCGTGCTCTTTGCCGGCTGGTTTAACGGCACGCCGATAGAGCTAGGCGACCTGCCTTCGCTCTCCATCAGCGGCGTTTTATCGCTGTTTGGCAGCGTCTATGTCGCTATCCCCTTCATGCTGGATCTGGTGCATCTGCCACAGGATCTGTTTCAGCTATTTGTGATGTCGGGCTTTATCACGGGCAAGTTTAACTCCATCACGGCGGTGATGAACCTATTTGCCCTGACGCTGCTGACGGTGGCGCTGTTTGAGAAACGCCTGAGACTCAGGCCGCCACAGCTGTTAAAGATGGCCATAGGCGTGGGCACCAGTGTGATGCTGACCCTCATCGTCTGCCGCGTCGGCATGGAACTCTTTATTCACAGCCCTGAGATCACCAGCGGGGTGATCGCCAACATGCAGGTGGCCGACAAGGTGCCGACTAAGGTGAATAAACAATATCCTGTGTTAGGCCAGACAGCCAAGCAACCCATTGCCGACGTCAACGCCATCCGTGCCCGCGGCCTGCTCAGGGTCGGCTATATACCCAGCAACGTGCCTTTTAGCTACTACAACAACGCCGGCCAATTGGTGGGCTTCGACAGCGCCATGGCTAACCGTCTGGCGGACGATCTCGGTGTGAAGGTTGAGTTTATCCCCTTCGAGAAAGACAAGTTGGCGGCCTCCCTCGATGCCGGTTTCTTCGATATCGCCATGTCCGGCCTTGCCATGGATATCGAGCAGATGGACAAGCTCAGCTATGTGGAGCCGGTACTGCTGCTTAACCTGGCCATCGCCACCAAAGACCATAAGGTCAGCGGCTTCAAGCGCAATGAATCGATCAAGGCGATGGAGAATGTGACTATCGCCTATGTGGAACATAGCGACATCATCGCAGATGCCAAGGCGTTTTACCCCAACCTCGAGTTTGTCAAGATTGAGGGCTATAAAGATTTCTTTCGCCAGAAGGGAGATAAGTACGATGCCGTGGTGATCAGCGCCGAGGCGGGCTCCGCCTGGACCCTCTTCTTCCCCGGCTACGGCATAGCACCACTGGAATATAAGGCCAAATACCCCATCGCCTACGCCGTCGCCCAGGATAACCAGTCCCTACTCAACTATGTCAACAACTGGCAGAAGCTACGCAAGGTAGATGGTCACCAGCAGCGACTGTACAACTACTGGATGCTGGGCCAAGGCGCCAGCGAAACTCAGCCCAGATGGTCCATCATACGTGACGTACTGCACTGGGTAGATTAAGGCTATCCTCGCGCCCCAAGGCATCTCCCAAGGGGCCGAAATAGGCCAGTAATTGTCGATAGATCGCCTGGCGGTGTTCATGAGTCGGATAACCGCCCGCCTGCGCTAGCGACGAATCCAGGGTCTCGTTGACCAGGTAAGGATTTTGGATCTCGGGATGCACCTCGATACAAGCCTCGAAGGCCCTGGCCATCATCTCGGTAGGCTTGGAGAAATACTGACGCCCCTGCTGCCTATCCAGCGCCACGGCGCGGCGCACATACTCGTGACTGTCCCGGCCATCATCAGTTAATAAGACACTAGCAAACAGCTGCATCAGGCGATCATTCAGGGGATGAACTATGGGCGTGTGGTCGGCCAGCCAACAGTGACTGGCGAAGGCGATGCCCGTCTTTGGGATGTCGAAGGCCTTGGTGGCGATATAGTGGTCGAAGGCATGCCAGAACTCGTGTGCCAGGGCGCCCGCACCGGCATTTTTTGCCAGGGCTAATTCCCGCTGGGCAGGCATATAATGGGCCTGCACGCCCATCTGTCCGCCTGTACCAAAGGCCAGGTTCAGCGTCTGTCTCAGCCCCATGGCCTTGGGCGGTAACTGCAACATGAAGGCGAGATCGGCAAAGGCATCGAAGATAAGGTTAGCCGCCTTATGCTTCTCTCCCTCCTCGACCCAGCTGCCCAGGCGAATATGGTTGAGGCCAAACACCTCCTTGATGTCATGAAAGCTCACCTGCTCGCCGCAGCGATAGTCCGGTCCCTCACGTCGATACTGATTTCGTATTAGCACAGACTGCCCGCCGATTTGCTGATGCGCCGATTTGTTGACCTCACTATGATACCCAATATTGCCCATCATCTCATGGCTTATCACCAACCAGCCCCACGTTCAATCTTGGTTCAGCTAGCCACAGGTATAGTGTCGCTAAATCAATTTACCAGCACACGAAAGGGGAAACGATGAGACTATTGATCCTATGGAGCGTCATTATCATGATGAGCACTGTGGTCGTGGCACTGTCAGGCACTATTCATTGGCCTATGTTAGCCACCATTTTTATCGCCATGAGTATCGCCCTGCTGGTCATGGTAAAGATTGGCAAAGTGGCCGATAAACACTTTGTAAATTTCTGCTCCCCCCATTAATACCAATCACGGTAAGTAAGTGATCAGAAATAGCACGGGAAAAACGTTCGAAAACAAGGCAGAATTTTTTGATAAGCATTTATTCTACAATCAAAAATGATAACACCGTTATCGGACGTTTTAATACCAATAACAGTAAACATATGATCAGAAATAGCGCAGGAAAAACACTTGATAACAAAGCAGGATTTTTAGATAAGTAGTTATTCTACAATTAAAAATACTAAGGAAGGTGCGAACAAGTCGTCGCACAGCTCTGGCTTTGATAGCAGCGACAGTTCAAGGCATTCAACTGAGGGCATGCCGAGGCCTGCTGAAGTTGAATAACGCCGAAATGGTGTTGCTATCAAAGCCCCGCAGGGCGAGGCTTACAG